>JASHZW010000009.1 GCA_030042335.1 Nitrososphaerales archaeon | reverse complement strand
ATGCAGGACAAAACGCTGGCGATCTCGAGCCTAGGGTGGGGTCGCCGGGCCGGCCTTTTCCTCTCCCAATCGGATCCCGGGACCAAAAAGAACCAGAAGACGACCGAGCAGATAATCCTCAGCAACGGCGCCATGATAGACGAATCCGTCACCACCGACGTCCACAGGGTGTTTCGCATGCCCGGAACGCTCCACGGGACCTCTGGGATGCTCAAGGTGAGAGTCCAGTCACTCCAGGACTTCGACCCCCAGTTACAGCCCGTGGTGCTCGGCGATGAGCCGACAAAGGTCCAGGTCTACTACGCGCCCGAATTCTATCTCAAGGGAAGGAAGTTCGGTCCGTACGATTCCGCTACGGTGCAGCTGCCCACCTATGCAGCCGTCTTTCTGCTTGCAAGAGGACTGGGAGACGTGGCGGCTTGAACGCTTCGAGCGAGACCATCCATACGATGAGGCAGCTTCTCGACGCAGAGGAGCAATCCGATGACCTGACGAAGCTGCCCGGGGATATCTACCAGAACACCGCCGCCTACATCCACAAGCTCAGGAAGACCATCGATGCCAACTCCGGCGACCCATCCAGCAGGCTCGCCGAGAAGCAGCTCTGGCTCCTGGAAGGGATGGGGAAGCAGCTCCTCGAGACCCGGCTTGCGAAGGTAATCCATACCGGTAACGCCAGGCTGCTGCTGCCCGAGGAGAAGTACGTCTACGAGCTCAGCGTCGAGTTCGAGAGGATGCGCAAGAAGTTCGTCGACGCCATGGACGACGGACAACCCTCGATCTTCACACTAATGCAGAAGAACCAGATGGAGAAGATGGTGACGGTGAGCTTCACCAAGCCCCTGGGTGAGATTGTTGGCTTCGACCTGAAGAGGTATGGCCCATTCAGGGCCCACGACGTCGCCCAGCTCCCGGCAGCGAACGCCGAAGTGCTCGTCTCGAACGGAGATGCGAGAAGAGTGTACCCGGCCGACTCGTTCTAAGGATGGCTTCTCCAGAAGTTCGGTAGCGAATCAGTTTCAGTTCTCCTAGCCATGAAGAAGCGATTCGCATTCTTCCTTGTCTCCTCAAACCATATGGAGAGGCTGCAACAAAAGGAAACACACGGTTAGTGCGAAAATGGACGAGGAACCTGGGCACCGCGGGAGACCGTCAGAGTCTTTGACTTTTTCAGGTGTGTACTAAGAGTAAGATCTCCACGTGTGGTTGCACTTGGTGCAGCGATAGAACTGCGTCGGTGGTTCGTCGCCGCTTCTGGTCTGCAGGAACCACCACATGGCCTCCCCGTTACCACATTTGGGACACTCGATCTTCGTCGTCGGTAGACTCGTAAGCTTGCCCTCCTTCTCGCCGACCACCTTTATCGTCGGCGCATCTACGAGCTCCTCCTCCGTCGCCTGGGTTACCGTCTTCCCAGCCTTGTCGGAATATCCACAGTTATCGCAGACGTATGTGATGGCCGCGCTTTTCTCGAGTTTGATCTGCTTCAGCTTGAGCCTTGTCCCACACTTCGGGCAGAATTTCACTCGGTCCCACCGCTAAAGGCCTTCGTCGTGGCCTCAAGGAGTTCGTGCGCTGTTGCCTGAGCCCTTTCCAGACCGCCGATGAAAGCGCGCTCCGGCTTAACCCTCTGGGCCCTTATCTTGATAACTAGCTTCTTGATGAGCGGATGAGGTGGAAGAACCCCGGCGAACGTCACGTTCTTCTCGTCGAGGAGTTCGTGGTGGATGATTTCGGCGAGAGAGTAGTCTTCCCCCGTCACTTCCACGGTAAACTCCCTTTCTCCTTCCCGTGACACTTCGACTTGCATTGCTTTTCGTCCGCTCGAAATTTCGAGGGTTTATAAATTCGCTGCTAAACTCTTCATACTTCGCAGGTATTCTTAGGGCTGGACAGGCTGTCTCCCGAAATCGTCGGCGAACTTCCTGTCCTCCTGGTTCCCGCACTCGTAGCAGCGGGCCCTGCCGCCCTCCTCGCTGAGAGGCCTGCCACAGTTGCTGCACAGCGTCGCTACCACCCCGAGATGCGGCTCGTTTATCGACAGATGGACCATAGCGTTCATCGTGCTGACCACCCTAGCCCTCACTATGTCCCCGAGCTTCACCTGCGTCCTCCTCATCCCGCGGCCTCCCCTCTCTTCCCGCAGGAAGATAATGCCGACGAACCCGGCTGAGCTCGGGACGCCATTCAAGTAGAATATCTTGAGGTTGGAGACGCTCGTCTGCGCAGTCTCTATCTGGCCGGTGACCACGTCGCCGACCGCAGGCATCTTGGCGACCACGATAGGCTTCACGCCCGTCTCCCTCTGGGACAGGTCCTTGACCTGGGTCCCCATCAGCAACGCCCTGATCGTCCCGTCTGCGTCGTACGCGTTCCTACCCGGAAGGAACTCCTCAGAGACGGCGAGAACATCCCCCGGTAGCACTTTCTTGCCCTGTGATTCCACTGTCATAATCTCGAACCTCGATTCACAAGTCCCACAGTCAGCTCAATCCACTTCGGCCTCTCCAGATACTCCCCTATTTCTCTTCCCTCCATCAGCCTGACCAGCGCGTCGGCCTCGGGGATGGAGAGGACGGGCCTGTCGAAGTTAAACCCGTCTATCGATATCCGCGGGCAGGCGGTCTGCACGAAGGCCTGTATGTCCCGGTAGGGGGCGAGCCTGTCCGGTGTCACATCGCGCATGGCCAACTGGACGACCTTCCTTCCCTGCATCTCCAGCCTCTTCGTTATCCATCTCGTGCGCGGGAGCATCTTCTGGCCCTCCTTGAGCCCTGTTATCACCCCGAAGACGTTCGCGTCGAGAGCCTTGTAGACCGAAAGTATCGAGCGCTTCCTGCGTATCTCCGCCTCCTCTTTCATGTCGCGGATCTCTTCGAGGTAGGGGTCGAGCAAGAATGTCGGCTTTCCCGTCGCGAGGGCCGCTCCCACCGCATGGAACTCGCTCTCACCCAGATAGCAGAACGCGTCCACCTCCTTGCTCATCGGATAGATCGTCGAAAAGTCACACCCGAAGGTCTGGCTCTGGAAGAGCAGGTTGTTCTCCCTGCCAAGGTGGACCTCGAACCCGGCCGCCTCATATCTCTTCTTCGCGGGCCCAAGTTCGTGAAGGTGCTGACTGAAGGTCGCGAGACCGAGCCTCCTGTACGGTCTCAGCAGAGGCACCGACTTGTCTATCACCGAATCGAACTTCACGTCGTCGACTGCGTCTATCAGGTGCGTGAACCTGCCGATGTCCTGGACGACCGCGTTGTGGCCGACATGCAGGGCGAGGTCGGCATCGAGCTTCTCCACCTCGTCGTCGACCGTGTCACATATGCCGTAGCAGGAGTCTCCGACCAAGAAGCAGGGTATCCCGTACCTGCTCTCAATCTTCTCGATGACCCCCCTTGTCTGCCTGATCAGGCCACCGGGCGTATTGACCACTATACCCCTTGGTCTATGCTCTTCTATGAGCTTGAATATCTTCTCTTCATCGATCCTTACCGTCATGCTGCTTCCGTGACGAAAACGAGCGGCCTCGGGTTCCTTAATTAGGGTTCTGCTCGTCCGAACTCACGGCGGCTGCTGGGTTACCACGATAGTCCCGACTACCTCTGTGTCGAAGACAGAATCATACCGATAGGTTCCAGGCGCCGAGAACGTGACAGTGAATTCGTGCCCTTGCTGAAGTATCCCCGAATCGAACGTGGGCCCGCAGACACCAACATCAGTAGACGTCATGCTCATGGGAGCGGCCGAATCGTCTGTCCATGTGACCGTGTTGTTAACACCGATGACGACGTGGACCGCAGATGGCTCGAAGCCAGAGGTCTGCAAGCCCGACGGGATCAAGATGTTCGTAATCCCTTGAGAGCTGTTGGAGCTGGAGAGTGAACTGGACGAACAGCTAGCGGTGTTCGTTGCAGTGGCGGAGCAACTGGCGCCGGGCGAGCATGTGATGGTCGATATGCCCAGGGAAGGAAGTTCGATCAGCGTGTAGGTGGAGACCGACGCGTTCTCGATGTACAAGCCGGCGCCGTAGTCGACCCCATTGTAACTGAACTGGACATCGTACTGACCCGCCACCGGGAAGCCGTCCTCCCCTGAGATTTCGACGTACCCTTGGGAGCTCGAGTAGTCCCGTATTTCAAAGCTGGTACCCCCGCAGTAAAAGTTCCCCGCCACCTCCGGGCCTGTGTAGGTAACTGTGAGTGTCATGTACTGGACGGGAGGCCCACTGAATGAGACGACCTTAACATAAGCCGAACCCGCCCCGCTGCTTGTGCAAAACGAACTTGAGATGCTCGAGGTTGAAGAAGAGGATGATAGACGGAAGTGAAGGATTACCACGTTTCCCCACTCGTCGGCTGCCAGCGCCGTGTAGGTCTGGCCTGTCGAGAATGTGTGGAACATCGGAGTGACAGACGAGTCGGCGCTGCCCGTCCAGTACCCGAAGGAAGACAATGAGAGCGAGGTCGGCGTGTACAGGACAGCGTTTCCGGTATAGTCATAGGTGGCGTCGCCGACCAGCCAATCAGCGTCGGCGCTCAGCGGCTTGAAGAGTAGGTCGTTATCGGGGCGCTCGAAGTACAGGAGGCGATGTAGTTTGTATCGTAGAGAGCCAGCGCTGTCCCCTGAGTAAAGTTACCTCCCGAATAGTAGCCGCTGAATATAGCTACCCCGAGCGGAGAGCTCAACGGACACTCATCATAGGGATTCAGGATTCCTGACGAAAGGACCCACTGATCAGCAGCGCTAACGTTGTCGATCGAATCGAGGCTGTTGAATTCGTCAGCTTGGATTGTCAAGTAGCCGGCAGAAGTGATTGACACGCTAAGGTCTAGACGCAATCCGGTCGTCGAATCTGTTGATGAATTGGACTCCACGACTGCTGCGAAGGTGTCGGTGGAGTTCGAGGTCGAATCGGAGGGCTGGAGGGAGATCTACGGCCCCGAAGGAGTGGGTGCAGCGTCGTCGGATGAATTCGAATCACCCGCTGTGCTGGCTGGATTACGGAAACTGTAGAGCGAAAGCCCGACGGCCGCGGAAACCACAAGGGCGGTTATGAATACGGCCAATGCAGAGGTCGCGATTCCCCTGCCAGTCTACGAGCTCGAAGACGGGCTTGTCTTCCGGGTCACGCTACCCGTCGAGTTCCTGTCGAGGGAGGAGACGCTGAAACAGTATGCGCTCTGGAGAAATCTGGGAAGAAAGACAGGCTGACCCGTTGTCAGGCAGCTGTCGGAGCAGCCGCTTCCTCTGGCTTCAGTTCCTCGACCTTCACATCGGTGAGCATGGGGAGCTTTGCCTTGGCTGCGTGCATCGCCGTCTTGCCGAGAGCGAGATCCGCAGCCTTCACGTACAACTCAAGCACGGTGGTACCGATATCGACTCTCGCAGCGACACCTATGGGCTTTCCGAAGGCCTTACGCATGCCTTCTTGGAGCCTGTCTGCGCCTGCGGTGGCAATCATCTTGTTCTCGCGGAGCACGATGTGGGGGTATGACCGGACAACGAGATAATACCCCTCCTCGCCAAGCGATGCCAGCTTCTTGTTTGCCGCGACCCGCGCGGCTTCTAGCGCGTTAGAGCGGATTTGGACCCTGCCCTTAGAGACCAGATGAATGGCATAAGAGTAGTCGGTACTGTACTTTCCAGTCGTGAATCTGGCTACCTTCGGGTTGGGCGTCCCTGGCGCGAACTTCTTGTTATAAGCCTGAGACACGATGCGACGGTAGTTACTGCCGTGGAAGGCTAATCTCCTCGAATTTATCGGGCCGAAGGTTGCCATTTAAATGCACTTCGGTGCTCTTCCTTTCAGGAAGGAGGTGGCTTCCTTGATCGCAGAGGGAACTCACTTGCAGACCAAATCTCCGCCGGTCTCACGAGTCCACGGTAATACCCGTTGGCGTCGAAGAATGTCAATGCTTTCTCTGCTTCTCTCTGTTTATCTCCTTCCAAGAACGGAATTATCTCCCGTAGAAGTCGGACCGACCTGATTCCATAGACGTTCTTGATCCATTTTGGCATCACGTTCGACTTCGTGTACTTCGGTTTTGCCAGAATTGGCAGTCCCACTAAATTGGAGAACTTTGCAATTGTGGTGGAGGGGTGTTTAGAACGCTCAAGAGAGAACACGTAGAAGCTTCCAATGCACCCTTCCTCCTTGTATGAACGCGCCAATCCATGCCCTATCGATCACATTCGCGACGATTGTTTCGGATACACCTGTTCTACCTGCGTATGGGCGCCGGATCGACCATCGCTACATCGATTTCGAGGCATGTCGACCGCGTGTTGGTCATGTAGCGACATTGTATGCATCCCTCGCCCTGAATCAGACCTGCTACCCACGCCCTATCAAACCGGGTCGGTTATGCTCACGTCAGGCACCAAAACACGTTGATGAAGGTTCAAGTCAGGCCGGCGAGACCATTCTTGAGGCTTGGAGATGTTCAGCCTAGCTAGATGATGATAGAGAATACCAGGGTTACTGTAACCCAACCTCCTAGCGGCCTCGTCAGGGGGTCCGGCTTTGATGATGTTCTCGAAGTAGGCTGCGAATCTTGGACTGCTAGCCAATGGACGGAGTGCGAATGCCGTCTCTTGCGGTGCTCTGAGCAGAGAAATCGTCAGCGAATGAAGGCACCCGCGAATGTTTGCAGGGTCCTGTTTGTCGTCTAGATGGGACAGAATCCAATCATCCCGTCCTTTCACTTCGAGAAGCCTAGGACCGGGCCTGTAGGACAAGCCGCCTCCTCTACGATGAAATGGCGATTCTTCTACGATGACTTTCTGAGTGCATTGCTACTTACGGTATTTGCTCCTGCGTCTAGACCAATCTATCTCACAGAGCGCAATTAACAGGTTAGGCCAAGGCTATCGCGAAAGCCACAATGCTCCGCTAGAGCGCGAATAGGAGCGCCCGTCCAGCAACGGATAAAAGACTCGGCCAAGACGACGTAGGAGAACCGCAGCAGACCAGAAAAAACATAAAAGGAGCGCAAGGTACTCTAAGGGTTTCGCCTGACGAAAACACAATGACAATTGTAAGAGGCTACCGATGAAAGGCATAGTCATTGCCCCGAAGAAGACCGTAAGCCACATACCTTGTTACGGCGATTCGGAGTATCAACTCTGGGAGGGGAACCGAGAGAAAGCTCAAGGGCTGTCTAGTTTAGCAGCGACGATCGGTTGGAAGACAGCACTGGGCGCTCTGGACCCTCCTCTGCGCAAGCAGATAACCTATCCTAACCGCTCGCTCTTTCTCGCTATTCTTTCGATCAGAGAAGGAGACCGAATCCTGGATCTGGGCACGGGCTGGGGAATCATCTCGGCTCAGATGGCAAAGGGGTTCCCAACCACGAACGTCTACGCAGCAGACAACACCGTTGAGCGTCTGTGCTTCGCTCAACAAATCAAGTACCAGGAGCATTTGAAAAATATGCATGTTCTGCAGTGCAATATAATGGATCCTCCTTTCGAGAAGGAGTTCTTTGACGTTGTGATTATGATCGATACACTCGAACGGCTCGGCCTCTCCGATACATCCTCACCAAGGATTGCGCAGGAGCGAGGGTTGCGGGCGATTCACGACATCATAAGGCCTGGCGGAACGTTGTTGATCGGTACGAACAATCGACTCGCCAGTCTTTACATGGGGACGAAAGAGAACACGCACAAGACAACCTACGCTTCGGATCAGCACGGTTACCGCAAAATGTTGGAACAAGCCGGTTTCGATTCGCTGAAGTTCTACGCAGCTCTTCCGAACTACCAATACACTAACAGGATATGCAACATAGACAGGGTGAAAGACACGTTGCGCCATCGAGCGGTCAAATTGCTCCCCGGGAAGGTCGTTGGAGCACTCGTCCCCTCATTCTACATCGTAGCGGAGCGATGATTTGATTGATTTCGGATGTGATTGGACAGCTGTCGGACCTATACGATTTTGAAGATAGCCGTGTTTCCATCTCCTCGCCGTTTTGGTCGTCCATTGACCATGCTCGAATCGAGTTGGTTCTGAAGGGACAAACTTCGAAGTTCCTGGTGAAGATGGCGAGATTTCCCAGCGTATCTGGTAGCATAGAGCGCGAGGCGAAAATACTGAGCATTTTCAAGGATATGCGAGTAAGACGTGTCCCTGAAATTATTCTTCACGGATCCTGTGCCAGGCGCGCGTTTCTGGTGGAACGGTTTATAGATGGAAAGCGTCTCAAAGACTCAAACCTTTACGAGACCGAGAAATTACGGATGAAGCTCGGATGGTTGAAGGAGTTCTATTTACAGACTTCTGGAGGCGAAGTGAGACCTCAAGAATTGATCCGGAGAATCGAAAAAGTAGTGGCTTTGGCGAGTGACTACGTAGACCTCGGCGAACTCACGGCTGTGCTTGAGCAGTGCCAACCTGAAGAGAACATTCCGAGTGTTTGCCGCCATGGTGATCCAAACGAGATCAACTTCCTCGACACTGGAGGGGAGGTAGTGGCCGTAGACTTCGACTCCTCCGGATTCGACGAACCCCCGGCGGATCCGTATATGCTCGTGCCACCCAAGGCAATGATACGTCATGCAAAGGATTTGGACGTCTTGTCGATGCTAGACAACGTTAGCCCATTCTTCCTCGCAATGTATGCAAATGCGATGTGGCTAGGCCAACAACTGCGAATACAGTCTGAATTGGAGAAAAATCTTCTGCTCGTGGATCGACTGAGTGAGTTCCCTTTCGGGCCGCTATCAAACATTCAAGACCTGATCCACTCCTATGAGAGAACCATTGGGTAAGAACGCTGGACCGATCCCGGAATCAACACTAGGAAGAACATGGGTATTTAGTACGAGAAGAGAGGTTCGATAAGACAATCGCAGCCGAAGTCTGCGATTGCGCCTCACACCACCAGTCTGTAGCATATGCATAACCCATCGGAATAACATGCCGACAATAAAGAAATCACTAGACAGCATTCTAAATCAGGTCAGCGGCAGATACGAAGTTGTGATTGTGGACGCGAAGAATACCGATGGATCACTGGATGTATTGAGGAACTACCGAGCCAAGGGCAAGCTCCGTTTGTTCGTCGAGAGATCAAGTCGCGGAAGGGGTAGGCAGCTCGCCTTTGAGCACTCATCGGGAAAATACATCTGGTCAAACATCAATCTGGACGAAGTATATCCTGACGATCTGCTAAAGAAACTTAGCACCTTGGAACCGTACGCAGAAGATAGGATGATCATGGTCAATGACAGAATGACCCGGAGCAACTCTCATGGATTTACTTTGGCCACCCGAAAGATCATCTTGTCACTTGGCGGATGGAAGATCTAAACTACTACAAGGACTATGAAATTTGGAGGCGCTGCGGCCAAGGGCAGGTACGCGTGGACGATGATGCCGATAAGCATCATAAAGGAACCTCATCTTCATCGGCAGACGCTGCTAGGGAGGTTAAGATATCGATATACTGGTTACGTCAGCAAGTTGCAGGTTGGGATGTCCCATCTTCGGCGAAGGCGAAGAAGAAAACAATAGGCAGATGATAGTCTACTCCCTGGCGAAGGTAGCCTCCTCCTTCAAACAGTCCTAAAAGGGATTCACCCCCCGGAAGTTCAACCCTCTCTCCGATGAGTACTTTCTGCATACAACTTTCTAGGAAGTATGCCTCTGTGCGCGGGCGTCTTCCATCTGGAGTGTGACAGAACACCCCAGATAAGCTGGGTGATGGTTCTCCTTGGAAAGAAAGGTCTTCAACTCAGTGCGGACGGTAACATTCAGCGTATAGCTCGACAAGCGAGCCAATCACCGTCTCCCACCCGAATTTATCAATGATTACCCTGCGCTGCTCTTCGGCGTTCTTCTTTATGCTCTCAGTACAAAGAACATCGATCACCCGCTGAACGAACTCAGACGGCTTCTAGCGACGAACCTATTGTACCCATCGCGGACAACCTCACTCGCGACACCCACGTTGGTTGAAACCAAGGGGCCCCCGGCCGCTGCTGCCTCCACCAGAGCAATGCCAAAGATTCATTGTGAGATGGAAATGCGAAGACATCTGCTATCGAGAGGACTTGTGTAACTTGCGCGTTGCTAAGCCTGCCCAAGAAGCTGGCGTATCCCGGCATACCACTTCGTTTCGCACGAACGGAAGCGTCGACAAGGCCTCCGCCGATGATGAACAATCGTGCTGTATTCACGCGCTCGCGTGTCTTGACATCATTTCTATCAGATCACTCACCCCTTTCTTCGCCGAGCGACCCCAGATAAAGTACAATCTCGTCCCGGTCAGAGATAACATTCGCGACCTTGAACTCCTCGGCGGCCGGCAAGGAAGCGAACCTGTCTCGTTCTATGCCGCAAGGATCTTCACGATCTTTGACCTTGGGACGATCCTAGAAAGTTGGTCTCGCTCCCATTCGCATTAGGCTATCACGCGGGTAGCTGACCGCATGACTTGGTGCTATCGTTCTTTCGTAGAGGCCGTTCCATGGATGATAGGAAGCAGTCATGACCAATGGCGTCCCAAGGACCCATCTTGCGGAAGCTCCGAGCAAAGATTAGAACGTAAAGTTGAAAAATGGATCAGGTCAAATTCATGCACACCCAGAGACAAGACCATTCTTGGAAAAGGGGTTTATCTGGCGCTGATAGACTAACGCAGCTCGTTTTGAGCCATTAGGTCGCCCGGACCCGCGGTCCAACGGACCACCGAGTTTAAATCCCACTCAGGGACCCTCGCTTATCGAAGTTCATTTCCGACTCCGATTAATATAAGTGGCGTATTTCGTGCTCTAATTCTCGCATCACGGCGTGGGTCCTCTGATGCCCGCGGGACCAGTGGCTCCAAGCAGAGCAAGGCAGCCTGCAAAGCCCTATCTAGCATCGTTCCCCCGTCCCGTCCGGAGATTCCACCTCGAGCAACATTTCAATACGCAGCGGAACCAGTTCGGCCGAACTTCGCACCAAGGGCGCCTACGTCGTCGGGTTATCTCTCGACGGTACCGATTTGTTCAAACCGACTGGCGACGGAAAGCAGCAACATGGTGGTGCAGCGGTCCTCATCCCGTACGCCGGAAGGATACGCGAAGGTCGCTATGCCTTCGAGGGCAAAGAATACCAGTTCGCGACCGAGCCCGATGGGGATTCCCTCCACGGTTTCGGGAAGGACAAGAGGTGGCGGGTCGTGGACCTTCGGGCCGACTCTGTGACCTTCGGCGCGCTGCTGAAGAACAAGGGCTATCCGGGCACCCTCGACGCTAGGGTGAAGTACGACGTAAGGCCGCGTGTCTTCTCGACAGGATGCACCGTGACGAACGTTGGCCGGAGGGCCGTCC
>JASHZW010000008.1 GCA_030042335.1 Nitrososphaerales archaeon | reverse complement strand
CACCGGAGAGCTCGAGCCGCCTGCTTATGCCGTCCGGGACGACGTTGGCTGGCAGTTCCTCCCCGATGGTATGTATGAGTGGGAGGACGGAGACCAGGAGTACCGCACCAAAAAGAAGATAGATCAATGACTCCAGATTGTCCCGTTCGAGGGTAAGCGTGAGGAGCGCACCCACTACCGCCCCTGATGTGGTCGCTAGCTCGAGAAACACGCCTATCCTAACGTTTGTCATTTTTTCTTTCACATACGCGGATGCCGCCCCGCTGGACGTCGCGATGACAGAGACTATGCTCGCGCCTATGGCGAACAGCGGCGGTACGCCCAGAAATAGGGTCAGTATGGGAACGATAATCACTCCTCCGCCGAGACCCAAGAGAGAACCAAGGCAGCCGGCTAGGACCGAGACCAGCAGAACGACGAAGAAGAACTGGAGCGCGTCCAAGTCTGAGACGCCTTCGTCACGGCTGGGAGGCGTCTAGCAGCCCAAGGTTTGAAAGCAACAGGCTGAGTGGTTTCATGCTCTTCGGGTCCTTCTCTATCGTTCGAGCCAGCGCCTCTCCATACAGATTGATTATGGTCGACTCCCTCTCCGCAACGGAGTCACCCCTCCTGCTCGCCCTTTCCTCGTGTTCTTTCGCGACCTCAGCCAGGTAGAACGCGACCCGGTCAGCAAGCTGCTCCATCTCGGAGCTCGAAAAGCGGATTTCGACTCCCTTGAGCGCTCTCAGGATGGCGAATATTCCTCGCAGCCTCTCCAGGTTGACCGAGAGGAAGTACCTCCTGAGTTCCAGAGGCATCCTTCCGTAGTCCACGATGAAGTAGATCGCTTCCGCCCGATAGTACTTCTGGAGGATGCCGTGCGCCTCGGGCTCTTCCCTTGCGACCGAGATGAGTTTCGCCGCCCTCAGCTCCTTGATGTGGTAGTAGACGGAGGGAGGCGCGAGCCCGAGCAACTCGGCGAGCATCTTCTGGGTCAATTCCTCCTCCGCCAAATGCCTGAGAATCTGTCTGTTGACGGGTTCTACGATTAGCTTTGCGGCTTTCAGGTCCGAAACTACCTTAATGGAACCCAAAATCGTTCAACGATTAGTCCAGCCTAATCGTGTATATAAGACTAATCAATCGAGCTCGAATCTTTGTTCCTTCCCGATGAGTATGGATGGGGAGCAATTCGTGATTGGGCTGCCCCACTGTCGTAGCGTCAACCTGAACGGGTAGCTGACGAGAAAACCCTCAGACAAGAGGAGAAAGACTACGGCTAGGCGCTCACGAGCGCCGAGTCTGATCTTTCGTTCTCAAGGTTGTCCAACGCCGACATCGACTTTTCCCTGGCGGTCTCGGGCAAGGAGAAGCTCATTATCAGGTCCATTGCGAAGTTGAAGTGACGGTCGTAGATGTGTTCGTAAAGTGTCCGCTGGTTATACGGGCCGCTGCCGCAGACGCACTTCATTTTCTTTCCTCGTGAGTGATTGTGACCAGTTGAACTAAAGGGTTGTTAACGGATAATCTATAGTGAAGGTCAATCAAGGCGTATCAGTCATTGAAGTAATGGACTGTATATTACAGAAAGCATACTTCATGACTCGTCCGCATTATTGCGCGTGCAACGGTCATGAAACAACGGATAACCGGAAGTAAGTTTCTCACTGAATGTAGTTGTGTGAGGATTAAGCAATAACCTTCCGAGGCAGTCCTCATGGCGGCTCGCGGAAGAAGCAAGAAATCGAAGATATCCTCCGATGAAGAGGCCAGGCTCTCAAAGATGATGTTCATTGAATACAGGGAAGAGAACGCTAAGGACCTTGAGCGAGAAGGTATAGGCAACTGGTAGAGGGCATACGAGAACAAGACCGGAGGGCCGCGGCGCTAACACTGCCTCCGCTAGCGATCAAAGGCGGCGACAACCCGTCGCATCCTCAAGCCGTCAAACCCCAGAGGGTCACTGCTCTAACAATCTCCAGTATCATCAGTAAGAGCGCGCTGATTTCCATCATGCCGCTCATTCCCGCGACCATGGCCCTCTGGATTTTCCTAGCTCCAGTTCCAGCATTTGTGCGAGCTCAAGGCCTGAACATGGTACTTTCCTACGATGTGTTTCGCGCCGACGCACTCTGGGTCGGGTGCTACTCCGGCG
This sequence comes from Nitrososphaerales archaeon, assembly GCA_030042335.1. Next base: position 7,560 of record JASHZW010000008.1, on the reverse strand, counting down.
CCGTGGTAGCTCTCGTAATTGAGATTCGCAACCCATCACGTGTGGTAGCTGTCGCGGGGGCGGTCTGCTGCTGGGCTCCTCTGCTTATCTCCTACACCTGGACCATAAGCGTGGAGAGGTACTTCGGCGTCTTGCTCGCCACCATAGCTATCCCGACGACCTATCTCTCGTTCAACCCCTGGATCGACCGCCTAGACGTGGGCCTCGTTGTCCTCGCCGGAGCCATCCCTGCTTGCCACCTCGCTCGCAGGATCTCTGTCGTTAGGCTGCTAACTGTCTTCTTCGATTTCGCGCTGCTCGCCATAGTCCCCTTGGTCTTGGGTGTCCGGCTGTTCGATTATGCAGAAATCAACCAGCCGGTCGCAAGCCAGATCTTGTCGGTGCCGACGAATGAGGAGCTCTTACTTTTTTCAAGCGCGTACTTGGCGGCGGCTGCGCTCTTGGAACTATTGCTGCGCCTGCGTCCTCGAAGGCCGGTGCTATCTGTGTGATAAGCCGGTTCCCGATACTCAGGCCATCCGCCTCCGATTTGACGATAGGAACATCAAATAATTTCAAGATAGGAAGGAATATGAGTTCGCGGAATTCTGTGGGATCCGATGGCTGCAGCCTTCACTCCCGGGCTGGAGGAGCGCCGAGTCAGGAGGTACTCCATTGGTTCTCTTCAAACGAATAAGGAGGGCTTCTGTGAAATCTGCGGAAGAATGATTCAACCGGGAGAGAAGTTCTACTCCGTAGCTGTCGAGTTCGGCGACCCGCGCCGGACGACCGGAGAGAGGACACTCAAGGTCTGCGACAATTGTATTGTCGACGCACGGGAAGAGTTGGAGCACGCGAGGGTGCTGCTGCACTAATCTTCTTCTGGTTGCTTCTTCCCCTTGCTGTGCACCCGTATCACTTGACCGGCTTATGCCGTTATCGGCTCGACGGCTCTCTTCGTAAATGCAATGGCCTAAGACGCGTGCCCCGGGCGGGAATAACGATTTTGCAGTTGGATGTGTATCAATCCCGAACGCGATGATTCATACCCTTACCTTCGCAATATTGTTCGGCGTGTGGTATCATGCTTCGTTGGGCTCGGAGTCGTCCTATTGATTGTTGCCAAGGCTCGGGCTCGGGAAAAACACCAATGTCAATTGACTCGAGCAACAACCGCCTTTATCTGAGACCACACATGAGCCTGAGTGGAAAGACTCCTGCGAAGGCGGGAACAGATCTGAAGTTTCTCTTTCGACACCAGGCATTGCGTGATGCTTTCGCATTTACCGAGTTTTCACCCCCCTACGTCCTCCGTCCTCTTCTTGTTCATTCGGATGGATGAACTCTAGTTATTGTGTACTAGTTATCGTGTAGTCGGTACTCGTAGTCATTATCGTTGAGGGACAACTTGACTGTCCTGCGATTATTGTGGCATTCGTCAGGCCTGATGGGATGTATAGACTTTCACACGTCACTGAAATGGGTCTCAGGCTGGCGGTGAAGTCGTAGGTCTGTCCTGAATACTCGACAGCGAAGGAATAACCTGCATTGTTCTGGCTGGGCAGCGAGTACCATTCGGTGGTGTTCGTTGTGAAGGTCAGGGTTGATTGAGTGCTAACACAATAAGGTTCGTTGGTGGCGGTAACCTGCGCTCCTGCGATGGGGGTTTGATTCGAGTCTGAGACTACCCTTAGATAGAATGCATCCGGCTGACCCGAAATGGAACATTGAACAGAGGTAGTCGCCGATTGCTGGCTAGATGTTGTTGTAGCCTCTGAGGCCGTGGAAGTGACGGTAATTGTAGTTGTTGGTCCGGTGACGGTCGATGTTGAGGTCATCGTACTGGTTGGCCCTGTCACTGTGGTTGTGCTTGCAGGTATCGTACTTGTGACCGTGGCTCTGAAGGGTGCGGCAGCGAAGGTAACAGCGGCAACGACGATGGCCGTAACGACTATTGCCGCTACAAACTCCGACGTTCCCACCGCACTTCTTCGAGGCATCATCTCTTGGTTGCAGAAGCGCCGATTCATGATTAAAGACTTTGTCCGAATGAAAGACGTCCTTTACTGGCTAAGAAGGACAACTGCCGCCTGAACAATCCCATGTGTATGAGAACGACAACTGCGCACTATTGCTTTCCGCCTCAGACCAATAATAACTATGCCATGTGCTGTTGTATATCGTCGTGGTGGCGGGGATGCAGTCACCAGTCCCGGCACCCAATCGCTTTCAAACTCTCGATCCCCTCTATCTGACGCGACAACGAGGCCATCTAACTTGCCCCTTTTGGGAACCCTTGAAATTCTTCTGGTATAACATTTTATACCTGGGTGCGCCCCAAGATGGACGATGAGCGGAGACACCATAGTAATCAAAGGCGTTGAGAGGCGCGCATATAGAAGATTCAAGTCCATGGCGGCCAAAGAAGGATTGACCATGGGAGAAGCCGCGTCAAAGGCATTCATCAGCTGGTCCGCTGAGCAACCCCCTTTGATTCACAGGATAAGAGATGCAGGGAGGATGCGAAGTGCCGCGGAAACTATGGACAGGATTCGGTCAAAGCAGAAGATCCAAGATGACTGGTCTAGCGAGCGAGTCGTAAGAGAATGGAGAAATCAACGACACTAGTAGCGGATGCCTCCATCGTGGTCAAGTGGCTCGTCCCCGAAGCAGATTCCCCTGTCGCTCTGAAGATACGAGATTCGCACATTAACGGAGGCATTAGCTTGTTTGCCCCCGACCTGTTGACCTACGAACTAGCTAACGTATTGCGCTACAGATCAGGCCTTGCCAATAACGATATTGAAGCGGGCATTGAATCGCTTTTCAATCTCGACATGGCTCTCATTGCTCCGACCGCTAAGTCGGTTTCACAAGCCGCGTCATTAGCCAAGACATTAGACATCAGTGTTTACGATGCAGCGTATCTAATCCTAGCAAAGGAGCTCGATTGTCCGCTCGTAACTTCTGACAGGGTATTGCACGAAAGGGCTCGAGCCTATGAGTCGGGCAGGGCCATTTTGTTGAAGGATTATTTTGGTTGAGCAAGACAAAGAGAAGAAAAAGGAATCTTTTCATTTCGTTCCATGACAAACCATCTCAGCGTTTTCAGGAACGAATGATGTTAATGCCCCGGGCAGGAATATCAACCTCCGGAGTGTATTTCCCCGACGGTACCAAATCCCTGCGATGGTGGGGGTTCGAATCCCCGCCAAAGCCGGAAAAAAGTGAAAAAGAGATAATGGCTATTGAGTCATATCCACATTTTCGACGTTTTTATGCCTTGATTAGGCGAATCTTAGCCATCTTGGCGAGCCCATCATAGACCTCGGCTGCTGCCTCCAAATACTGCTTCCGCTGCGCGGGATTCATAAGTTCCAGCTCTTCCGATAGCTCGGAACGGACCTTCTGCAGGTCTTCACGCGTGACGCGCGCTTCCTTATTCAATCTCCAGCCGCCTCCCTATTGTTATCGGGTCTCCGACTTTTAAGGTTGTCAAACCTCTCGACACATTCACAGCGTTGACCCGCTTCTCGACCTTGTCGTTGAAATGTTTCTTGTCCCAGGATGCTACATGGGTGCAGCCCAGCAAGGTCGCCGACGCGTAGTGCAGCAGGTCGAGCGTGTGGTTTCCTCGCAGGACTTCGAGAGAAGAGTATTCGTCCGACAGTGTCCATAGCCGGTCATCCAGAGTCCTGATGAGCTCGATCTTGTGCTCTTCTATTGCCACGACTAACTGTAGGGCCGCCTGCGTGCCCCTTTGTTCAGTCGCCTTGGCCACCTCAAGCATTAGCGGAGGTCCGATCACATAGGGGAGTTTAGACGCTGTAAGCTGCTGATGAATGCGGCCGAGCTGTCATGGAATTGGTCTCCATAATCGGACAGGGATATCACAACAGACGTGTCAACATAGACTCTGGCCAACTAAAACAGCCCTCCTTGAGAATTGCACTCGACATCCACTATTAAGCGCACATTTTTGCTCCGATTGATCCCTCCACAACTCATAGTTGGATATCGTGCTCAATCCGTGGGCATCATCTAGTCAGGGCTCAATACTCAAGTTTTGAGCATTAGCGGCCGATGGGGCCTGTGCACAACCGTTGTGTCTTATTCAGGCCTTGACAAATCGTACGTAACCGGAGCGTTGGCTGTTAAACAGTATACCAGCTGAGAACTCGAGCTACCCAGAGAGTATACGAAGAGCCGATCTGTGAACATACTTTGGGCAGTTCGCGATCGAAGCGCGAATTTCCGCTTCGGTGCTGAACTTCAGTCTGATTCGAGTATTTTTCGATGCTTCGAATGGTTCTCGATGCAAGCCCAATCTACTTCAGCACACGTGAAAAGCATGCTTGATTCAGGTGATGGTCGAAGCATCCGACTGTGCGCCCAGAGTCAGGGGGTCCTGGCGGTTGGTATGTCCTGCCTTCGAGCCTCACTAGGAATCACCCTCCAGCGGTGATGAACCTTCCACGAAGGTTCACCTCTATCGTTCTTACACTTCTTACCTACCTGAAAAGGGTCTGTATCCGGCTCACCCTCGGCGAGCGATACCTTCTGTCCGCAGATCCCACAAACAAAGAGCGCCACCGGCCACCGCCACAAAATCTCAATTCCTCATTTACGTTATTAAGGTTTCACAGGTTGAATTATGACTCTAGAACCAGTGTATGTCGCCGAATTCGAGTATCTGATGGGTCGAATTCATATATAGTTATCCCGTAGACCCTATGCGTTCGGGGTCAACCATATAAAAATCCCAACGAATATATAGATGTTGGGAACGCAGGTTTCCTTGAGGTTTTGGTGGTAATTCTGGCAGCAATCCGTGAAAAAGAACGAAGGAAAGTGCAAATCTCCGGAAAATCTTCCTGTATGGTGGCATTACCTAAGAAGTGGGTCAAGGAGATGGGCCTCCAGCAGGGTTCGGAGATCGTGATAACGCGTCCGAGCCTCTCCTCGTTGCTCATCACGGCAGAGTCCGTGACCCCGAGCACCGAGAAGGAGGAGGCGATAATCGAGGTCTCGGAGAGGGACACGCCGGACTCGCTCTTCAGGGAAATAGTCTCGCTTTACATACTCGGCTACAACAGGATAAGCCTCCGGGGAGGCAACGGCTTCCTCGCGTCGAGCAAGAGGGACGCGATAAAGGACATGGTCAGGAGGCACCTGATAGGCACGGAGGGGGTCGCGGAATCGAAGGACAAGATCACCATCCATGTCCTGCTGGGTTACTCCGAGCTGAGCGTCGATAACGCTCTGAAGAGGATGCTGTTGATCACCTCGTCGATGCACAGGGACGCGACCGCGGCCCTGGAGAAGAACGACAAGACCATGGCCGAAGGCGTCGTGATGAGGGAAGATGAGGTGGGAAGGTTCGGGCTGTACGTGATAAGACAGTTGAACATGTCGATAAACCAGGGAATCTACAAGGAGTCAATCCTCGAGCCTAGGGACCTCCTCGGGTACACGCAGGTCGCGAGGGCGCTCGAGAAGGTCGCCTACCACGCGACGAGGATAGCGAAGATGGTCGCCCAGCGCGGGAAGCTGGAGGACCAGGCCTTCGTCCCGAGGATGGTAGAAGTGGGCGACACGGCGGCAGCCTTGGTCGACGAGGCGATGCTGGCGCTCTTCAAGAGGGACCACTCGGGAGCGGACTCGGTAGTCGAGAGGGCGAAGAGGTTCATAGAGACTCCTGAGGAGCCGCTCATGGCCGTGAAGAGCAAGAACGGCGACGACTACTTTGCAATCCAGGCACTGATGGACTCGAACCGGCGCATCGTCGAGTACGCCAAGGAGATAGCGGAGACCGTGCTGGACCTAACCATCGAAAGGGTGGTCAGGAAGGAGAGCCAGGTCTTCGCAAAAGCAGTCTAGCGGCGTGTCTTGCGTCTCGCAAACCACCGACACCGGAGGCGCGCGGCTTGTCCCCGCGCTCTGAGAAGCTTGACTGTCAGTCGAGAAGGCCGAGCTTCCCCATAGAGCTCTCGAACCGGAGGTCCGCTCGAGTCGAAGGCAAAGACGCGGAGAACTGCCAGCAACACGGCTTAATCTGACCACCCTCTGACTTCCGTTTCTTGAACGGAACAATCCTCTGAATCTTTCCTCCTTCGGACATAAGTATTAATCAGAAATTCGAGTTTGTACCTTTAGAAGAGGCTCGACCTCCAAATTGGAAATTCCAAAAAGGCGGAATGGTCTCTCTGCGCTTATTTCCGTTGTAGCGATTGCTGCTGTTGTTATTGCAGCGTCGACCCTCGCCGCTGTCGACTTATCTTCCGGAAGGACTACAACCACGCGAACGATTTCGGGGGTCTCGGTCACCACTGAAACAACCACCGAAATGGTCTCAAACGTAACAACCCTCTCGTGTGATTCGTCCTCCTCGCTTCACTGTGTAGTCTTCCAGCAGACTGGTGTCTGCGGTCCTCCCCAGTACGGGCCGTTCTATGTAGCACCATGGTCCGTCACGCTGGACAATATGACACAAGTAGAGCCTGCAAACGGAACCGTTTCGAATGGTTACGGAGGATTCAGTTTGGAGGAAAGTTACGCGAATTACTCGACGATAGTGTTTGCGGTGCCGAACGGCACTTACGGCTACAACGTCGCGCCCGCGGCAGAGTTCAACCAGTCGTCATACGGTCCCGCGTCGGGGACCGTCATAGTCAATGGGACGAACGTCGTCGTCAGGGTCGATGGTCCTTACGTCGCTTCGTGTGGTCCGCTGATACCTCAGACGCCGAAAGAGCAGAGTGGGCCAATTAGCACCTTCCCAGCCTGGTGGCTGGACTGCATACCGACCAGCAACATCACCACAGTCGAGAATCTCGACTTGAATTCCAGTTCGGATTTCGACCACATAAACCTGACCAGCATCTACGACACCATCATCGGTTCTGACAGCTTCAAGGCCTGGACGTACAATGAAGGGTGGGTCGTGGCTGAATGGACGGCGAGCGTGCAGGCCGGGAACTCCAACGCAACGACGGGAGCTGATATCGTCACCGCTCTTTTCGTATTGACCCCTCTCCGCGAAGGTCTTTCACCGCCGGGTTATGTCTGGGCAAACTACAACTTACAGACGAATGGTGTGGGCAGAGTAACGTTTGCTCAATCTTACTCCAATGAATGTCCTGATGGCATTCTCGACTAGCTGACAGATAACAGGGAGAAAATCCCTACTCGCGAGCCGATAACTTACCAGAACTCCGCCGGAAGCCATAGATTCGCTAATAAGCGACATCCACTTCACATATGTGGATATGAAGGCTGCAAAGGTTCCCCAGGGTAAGTTCACTGTCATCCTGCGAAAGGAAGAGAAGAGTGGGTACTCGGTCCAGTGCGTCGAGCTTCTTGGCGAAATAAGCGAAGGTGACACCAAGAAAGAGGCCCTGGCCAACATACGTGAAGCGATACAGGGATTTCTTGCGGCGTTTCCGGAGGAAGACGAACGTCTCAGACTAAAGAGGGAGATCCTTCAGGTCACCATCTAAGCGGCCTTTCATTGAGAGAGTCGGCCGTGTAGATTACAATTGCCCAAGAAGCTTCCCAACATGGGTTGGAGAGAAATCATCG
>JASHZW010000042.1 GCA_030042335.1 Nitrososphaerales archaeon | reverse complement strand
TATCCTTTGAAGTCACCCTGATGTACTTCTTGGTTCACCGCCGCTCCTTCGAGGATCCTAATCCAATTTGCCTGTATCTCAAGCCTATTGATCCTTCGCCTTGCTTCGCCTACCAGGATGTTTTTCGCAGCACTCTCGCCTATGGTCTTGTCGCTTGGAACGGTCGCATGATACTCAAAAATCATGTCGGTAAGCTTCTTGAAGATTGCCCTCACCTCACCATCCGATAGTCCATATAGCCAAGATACGATCTCGTCAGGGGCTGGTGCTTTTGCACCTTTCTTCGCATATGTTTCTATTCGGACCTCGATGGCTTTCTCAACCTCGTCCAGAGACAATGGATTCAGCCTTACAGGCGGACCGGTCAGAACCTCGCTGACCCTGTGCGCTCTGTTCTCTAGTGTATGAACGAAGCCTTCTTTGGCTATTAGGACCCACCAGACCCCCTTTCTCGCGAAAGTTATCATGTAGTCGCGGACCACATTCATGAAATTGGTTGCAGATTCATCGTCCAACATGTCAAGGTTGTTGACTGGTATCATGAACTTCGACCAGCCTAGCTTACTGGCGGCGTCGAACCATTTCTCTGCTGTGCTCAGTATGTTCGGCATTGCAGGCAGAAGTGGGGAGGAAGATACCGCGGTTTTTCCGGCTCCGGCCTGCCCACCCAACAGGCCGATGTTGAGACCGCCGGAGAAACTCCAACCAGAATTCAGCATCTGTGTCACCATCGCCTTGCCTGCCTTTAGGTCGTCATTCTTCTCTCTCGCGCCAGGATTCGATACTTCGAGAGAGCCGATGCAAGTGGAAAAGGCAGAAAGAATGAAACCTATCGGATCGGTGTTTGGCATGACTTGCAATACTTGGAATGAAGGTAAACAGGACTTTGAACGCCATTCGTCATACTGAATTGCGTTAACGAAACTTGTCTTCCCTACGCCTGCACGTCCTTCCACCGCAATGATGCCCCCGGCGTCGCTTGCAATCGGAGTTGCAAGTCTATGAAGCTCAGCATTCCTTCCCACGAATAAGGTCCTGTCTTCTTTGTTCACGCCAAGTGGAAGGAAATCATATGGATTCTTCTTGAAGCCGAACCATTTCCATACGCTCTCGTCCTCTGGCATGGGAATATTTTAAAATGGAATATTTATATAAAGTTTTGAGTTTTATAAAATGTAACGCGACTGACCGTTTATGTCGCCAATGTACGCAGGACGCCATGATGACACTCGCTGGGAGGTCGGTTTACGCGACCCTGAAAGCGGTCGGACGGGTCTCTCTCCTTTTTAGCGCGTACCGAGGGAGCGCATGCGATGGTCTCCGCCGCGAGGCGCACAGCCTTTCTACTCTTCATGCCGGTGATAACGGCAGAGTTCCTTACTGGCTCAACACCGCTTCCCAGCCTTCTCGACCCTCTCACGCTTCCGCTTCTTCTGGGACTCTATGGGCTCGGCGCTATCCTGGTGAGGGAGCTGGCGGCAGCTTGGCGGAAGGGCTGGCCCACGATAATGGTGCTCGGTGCCGCGTACGGAGTGATCGAAGAAGCTCTCGACGTGAAGAGCTGGTTCAATCCGTCGTGGCCGGCGCTCGGCCGCTTGGCGACCTACGGGCGTTTCCTGGGCGTGAACACGGTCTGGGCCGTCGAGCTCACCGTCTTCCACGCGGTCTTCAGCATCACGATTCCCATCGTTCTCACGCGCCTGCTCTTCCCCGGGGAGGACGGGACCAGGTGGTTTCGCACCAGGACGCTGGTGGCGATCGCAGTGATATTCGTCGGGGTCGTGACGTTCGGATTCGCCTTCTTTCCCTATAGCCCTCCTCCAGTCCAGTACTTGGCCGCCCTCGGGTTTGTAGCACTCCTAGTCTGGATGGCACATCGTCTGCCCTCCTCACTTCCCGGCACGCGTTCAGCGAGCACGAAGGGCTTTCTCCGTTTGGTCGTGGTCGGGTTCGTATTCTCCCTCTGCTTCTTCCTCATCTTCTGGGTCGTCCCCGCGACCTCGGTCCCGCCGCCCGTCGACCTATTCCTGGTCTTTCTTCTGGGAGCGTTCGCCTGCCGCTTCTTCGTCAGACGGTCGTTCTCGGCCCTGCAGCTCTTCTACCTGGTCGCGGGTGGGCTTGCGCCCCTGATCCTTGTCGCGGTCCTGAGCATGAGCCTAGCGGAGGGGCCTCCAATCGTGGCCGTCGCCTACACGCTGGCTCTCCTCGCGATCGGCCGCCGCGTCGCGGGCAGGACCACTGACCAGAAATACGCCTCCGAAGACGGTCGAGGTCTACTGGGTTTTTCAGGTTCGGCGCTGCCAATCAGACACCGGCGGGGACATGCTTGTCAAGTCCCACTCGGGCATCTAACCTAATGCAATTCTCTGAATCTTCTAACCAAACATTCGGCCTATTAGCTGCAGTAGGGGAACCTTGAGCCTCGGCGCCGCGAAGCGATCGCTAGTGGGCGACGACTATCGCGATCAGCGGGACGAGCCCCGTAAACAGACAGGCCAGGGCGCTCTGAAGATAGAGGAACTTCTTTTTCTGGATCAATGCCAGGGTGTAGATGTTGTTCAGATAATCGTCGAGCATCTCGTGTGGTGTTGACGAAAATGCCTCCTTGTATGCCTCTCGCGTCTGGGAAAGGATTGCAGTGTAGAATATCTTCGTGTTCGGCTGGGTCCTGTGCACGCGGGGCATGATTATCAGGAATCCCAAGAACGCCGATACTCCGACGAGGAGTAGCGTCACCCCGAGGGCCAGCTCCTGAAGCCCCATTACTGCGGTCGCCTTTAGCTAGTATTGCGATTATAGCCCCGTCTACCGCCAGCAGGACTCCCGCCTTGGTGTCAACGAAGTGAATCAGAGTCTGGTTATAGTTGAGAATGACTTTGGCGTAGTCGATGTCCTGCATTACGGACCCCTGGTCAGACATGAATCGCATTCCCCACGGTCAGACGCTTCTCCTCAAGGTTCCGCTGGGTGTCGTCCGTCGATTCGAAGCACTCTCCTCGCCGTTCAGCGGCAGCTATAACGATTCTCCGCAAGTGAAAAAGTGATTTTCCGACAGAACCCTCGGGTCCCGTCTTGGGCGCCTGGTACACCTCATGACAATATGACTTGGTTTGCCCGCGATTCCCATGTCTACTCCAACGGTGCTAGGCCAAATTCAGTCCGAGAATTGACGCCAACTACGACAGAACCCACCGTCCCTGTCCTGCACGACAGACGCCGACTTGCTGCCGGGCGGTTCCTGAGATTATCTGTCCTTGCGCTTTACAAGCAGGCCGATGGCGGGAGTCGGCTGGGCCGCGACGGCTCCCATCTTCGCGATCCGCGCCGGGTTCTCCTTGAGAGAGGCGTTCGCGTCTGTAGACGACCTCTTGGTTCTGCCCGCCAAA
>JASHZW010000007.1 GCA_030042335.1 Nitrososphaerales archaeon | reverse complement strand
TGAGCCACCTTCCAACCCTTTTTATCGCCAAGGGATTAGCGATGCCCCAGACAAGACAACAGAGGTCTGTTGGACGAGCTTGGTTGGCATTGGAGAAACAGAAAGTCACGAATCAGCTCCGCGGTAACACCCTCCGCGTCTATCTTTACGCTCTGAAGCAGGGCAACGTCGGGGTGAGGGAGGTACAGCGTTCGCTCGGCCTGTCCAACGCGTCGCTCGCGCAGTATCACATCAACAAGCTGGCTGAGATGGGACTCCTGAAAGAAGGGAGGGGGGCGGATACCGTGTCGTCGGTGAGGTGAAGGTGGACGTCCTGAAGGACTTCACAAGGTTCGGGAGGATCCTCGTACCGCGGTTCGTCTTCTACGGCATGCTCTTCACCGTGTATCTCGGCCTCGTAACGGTCCAGTCCTACGCCTCAGACCCGATCGTGGGCTGGTTCGCAGTGCTCCTGGCAGCGGCCTCGGCGGTCTTCTGGTACGAGGCCATCAGAGCATGGAGAACGGTACCATAAAGGCCTCGAAGCCTTCTTTTAGCGCGTCCGCCAGTGCGCATGATATGAGGCTCAAGGGACGCGTAGCGATAATCACCGGCGGCAACTCCGGCATAGGAAGGGCATCCGCGCTGCTCTTCGCCCGCGAGGGGGCGAAGGTGGTGATAGCCGCGAGGGATGCGACGAAGGGGGAGAAGGTGCTAAGGGAGATCAAAAAGGAGGGAGGGGACGCCATCTTCCTGAAGACCGACGTCTCCAAGACCAAGGACGCCAAGGCGCTCGTCAACCGTACCGTCTCGACCTACGGCAGGGTAGACGTTCTCTTCAACAACGCCGCGCTCTCCCCTGTGGGCACGGTCCTGACCACGTCTGAGAAGGAGTGGCGCGCGGTCATCGATACCAACATCAACGGTACTTTCCTCTGCACCAGGTTCGCCATCCCCCGCATGCAGAAGCAGGGCAGGGGCTCGATCATCAACACCGGGTCGATCAATTCGCTCATGGCTATGAAGGACGAGGCAGCCTACGACGCCTCGAAGGGAGGCGTGCTGATGCTCACGAGAGCCACGGCCCTCGACTTCGCCAAAGACAACATCCGTGCCAACTGCATCCTGCCGGGTGCGATCGACACGCCGATGCTGCGGGACATTCTGGGACAGGCCCCTGATCCGAAGCTGGCCGAGACGGAGCTTGTCCGCAAGCACGCGCTCGCGCGGGTAGGTACGCCGGAGGAGGTGGCTAAGGTGGCCCTCTTCCTCGCCTCTGACGATTCATCCTTCGTGACGGGTGCGGCGATAGCGGTAGACGGCGGAATGCTCGGCGGATGGCCCTGAGCGGGATGTGCCCGGGTCAGCGTCGAGGCTGGAACTCTTCCCTGTAGGGGAATAGCGCCGGAATCCCGCCCGTGTGCAGGAAGCAGACGTTCTCGTCTTTCCCAAACTCGCCAGCCTTAATCATCCCGACCATGCATGCTACCGTCTTGGCGGTGTAGACGGGGTCCACGATGAGCGCCTCGGTCCTCGCTATGAGCTTCAGCGCCTCGACCGATTCTACAGTGGATATCCCGTAGTCCTTTCCGGCATAGTCGCTGTTGATGACGATGTCGTCAGGCTTGACTCTGGCCTTGGTTCCCAGGAGCTTGGCCGCACCTTCCGAGGATTTGAGAATCACCTCCCTCATCTTCTCCTCGGCGTACGCGCCGACGTTCACCCCTATCACCTTCGTGCTCTGACCCAGGATCTTCGCACCCAGGGCGAGTCCCGCCTGCGTCGGACCGGCTGACGAGGCCACGAAGACGGCATCCAGGTCCACACCTACCACCTTTGCTTGCTCGGCCATCTCGAGGAAGCCGTATGCATAGGCCGTGGCGGCCAGCGGGGAGGTCGCGGCTGCCAGCCCGAGGACGTACGGATTGTGCCCCTTCTTCCGGAGCTTCTCCGCCTCCTGCTCGAGGATAGGTGTCGGGTCCTCGCTGATCTTCATGTCGATCACCTTCACCTCGGCACCCATGATGTAATCGAGAAGGATGTTCCCGTCGTAGACCTTGGGCTTGGTCTTGAACTGGGCCGTGCGGAGGACGAGCAGCGCCTTCATTCCCATCTTGGTAGCCAGCGCCGCGGTCTGCCTAGACCAGTTCGACTGGACGCCGCAGGTTGTTATCACGTAGTCCGCGTTCCTCTTCTTTGCCTCGACGAGGATGTAGTTGAGCTGCCGTATCTTGTTCCCTCCTAGTGCGATGCCCGTGAGATCGTCCCGCTTGACGAAGAGGTTCGGCCCTCCGAGCTCCGCCTGGAGCCTCGGCATGGGTTCAAACGGTGTGGGGAAGACACCCATCCCTAGGCGTTCGAGCTGTATGAGTTTCACACCCTTTTCCGTCCCAGCAGCGTCTAAAAAGCTTGGTATCTGGCCGCGACGGGCGCTAGGCGTCAACCCTGTCCAGCGCGCGTGAAAGCTCAGGGTCCGTGACCGCTTCCTTTGCTGTCTGCACGAACTCCCTCACATCCTTGCCGGGATATCGCGATCTGTACTCCGCGGCCTGGACAGCCATCTCGACCTTGTCGAGTTGTCTGACCAGCCTGGCCTCAGGAGAAGTCCCCTCCTCGAATTCCTCCCAAGTTTTCCGATACAGCTTCGAAAGGGCCGGAGGAAGGTCACTCAGGATGGTCCGCATCGCTCCGGACTCGAGACGTCTCTTGTCAGAGGGAATTCTCTCGCCGGGCATGCTGTCTCCCACGACGGCTTCTGGAAGGTCGTGCAGGAGGGCCATCCTGACCGCCTTCTCGGTGTCCAGCCCTCGCTCGTCGCAGTAGACCATCGACATCAGCGCAACGCGGTAGCTGTGGTCGGCCACCGACTCCGGGTCCGGGAGCCCCAGCTTCATCACCCATCCGCGGCGCGGTTCAGATTTCAGTCTGGCCGCATTACTGAAGAAACGAGGAAGGCCTGCGCTTGACTTCGGCATGCCAAAACC
>JASHZW010000041.1 GCA_030042335.1 Nitrososphaerales archaeon | reverse complement strand
TGAGCTTGGAGGGTTCCACCGCCTTCAGAGCGGCCTCGGCTCCTTCGATGCACAGACGTCTCGCACGCCTCTCAGCCATCGTTCGCCCATTGCGAATCAATTCGGAGGCGTTCTTGATGTACATGCCTTGGTTCTCCGTCCTGTAACTAAGGTAATTAAGGTGCCCCGAGAATTGCGCAATCATGGAACTTAGGTCGCTGGTGGCCGAGAGATACGGTCAGCTCGAGAAGTGCTATGGGCACTGCGATCAGCCTGCGATCCTCAGATTTCTTAGCGACGAAGCTAGTCCCGTTATCACAGGATACTCGTGCCATGGAGCTTACCTTTCAAGAATCATAATCTATGCTGGTTCACTCAGCCTGCAAGAATCCGTTGACACAATTTCCCGACTGCTGGGCTCAGAGTCCAACGTGAAACATGAGGACGTGCGCATCGCGAGCAGGTATCCTTGGGATATGGACATCACCACTGACGACACGGGCAGGGTTATGATGATGGCGTACTGGACCCAGAACTATCGAAGGACAAAGAGCGAGGACTCGGAAAGGAAAGCGATTTTCCTTTGCGTCAACTGCAATTCGGTCTTCTCACAGAAGCTCAGCGACAGACGAGTTCTTTGTGCTACCTGCAGGGCCTAAGATACCGTCAGATTCCTGAAGTAAGGACTCTTCAGCAGGTTCTCTACGGCGCGCTTCGTGTACGCAACACCCTGAGACTGACCGGTCAGGACATGCTTAATCTCCCCGTCGTCGAACTCAAGAAAGATCTGTGGGATGAGGTAGTCTGGAGACCAGTCTCCGTACTTCTCCACGAGCTCGTCTGCCCGCTTGACAGATTCCGTATCTATGTCGTAGAGATTGATTGCGATGCCAAGTTCAGCGGCAGCCTTCTTCATGGGCTCCACGGTTGTCGGTACACAGTGCGGGCACCAGTTCGCATAGACGACATCGATGGCCTTGAGCTCGCTCATGAACTATGCTACGAGAATCCGGGATTGATATAAAACCTCGGGCTATTTTTTCCAAGTTTCAGGTTTCGCGACTTCGACGTTCGAGAGAAGACGGTCCAACTCCTCTTCACTAATCCATTCAATCCTGAGATACTCCACGAGCTCGTCGTCCTTCATCCCTAATCTTCTCCCTTCAGCGACACATGTCCGGTACGCCTCAATCTCGGTCGGCCTATCGACGTAACCATACCGTCTGTCGAACAGCTCCTTGCCCTCCATGAATTGTCTCACGTGCACCAACTCGTGCACTACGTCGAGGTGCAGATGCCTCTCCTCCCCTGTCTTAAGATATTCTCTACCAACTACTATGTTGCCGGTTTCGTCATCGACGCGCAAATACCCTGGTCTAGTCTGAACGTCCACTCTCAGCTTTGCGAGGACCTCATCCATCTTACCATCGAAAATTCCCTTTACCGCGTCCAGAGACTCGAAGCCCTTGAAGATGTCCATAAACGAGTACGATCCTGTGTTTGCTTCGCGGTTTATCCAGATCTTCGAGGGCATCGAAACGGCGACTCGGCCTTCACGATTTAAGGGTGTGTGCTATCTCTCTGACAAAGAGTTCCTTGAGGTAAAATCTTCTGAAGCCTAGCTTGAGGTAGAGGGGCTCGACTGAATCCGAAAGAATCGTCTGAAGGATGAGTCTTCTCTTCTCGGCGACGGCGAGCTTGTTAACGAAGTCCAAGATTGTACTGGCCACGTGCTCACCTCTCGCCTCAGGAACGGTACCGACACAGTATGCCCCCGCGGCTCCAGGACTCCTGAAAAGCGCGAGCGCACCGACCGGCTTCTTGTTCAGCCTAGCCAGGATTAAAGTGGTATCTTTGTTTCTCGAGATGCGCTCCAGTGTGCCGAGGACCACGTCGATCAGTTCGGTGTTGCCATAGAAAGCGCTGAGGTAGACTTCAGCCCATTGTTCCAGGCTGTCAGTCGTTACCACTTCGACGACTAGTTTTGCGTTTGTCTCGAATGAAGGTGCCTCGAGCTCCATCACCGACATCTGATCGGCAATCCTGTATCCTCTCTTGGTGAAGACTTGAAGTAGACGCGAATCGAGCGAATCGCTCTGCACAAAGATGCTAGGCGCGACATCTCGCTTCGCGAATTCGGTCTCCATTACCTCGACCAAGGAGGCCGAATGATTCGTGACCTTCAGGAAGCCGCCGCGATTGAAGAAGTACTCCCGGTAGTCCTTAGAGAATAGCAGGTAAGCATCCTTGTCGAGCCATGTAGCCTCGGTCCAGTTTGACCACCAGGTGACCTCGTTGAGCTCAAACTGGACCTCATCGGAATCTTCCAAAGATGTTCACGCCGATGATGTTGGAGGTTATCCGGAGGGCTTCGTAATATAGCTCGACCTGGTTCTGATCCTTCTCCGAAGCACCATCGTCCAGCAGTTTCTTCATGAAGTCGATCGCGCCAGGAGTGTCGAAGTCGTCATTGAGGTATCCGTAGAAGGGTGCAAGCACCTTACCAGAATCGCGGCGGCGCGCCTTCGTGGCCCTCCTCTCCTCAATGGTGTTCGCGTCATCCTTCATGGCCGAGTAGACGACGTGCGTCTGCTTCAGAGCCTTCTCGTCGAAGTCCATGTCTTGCCTATAGTGCTTCGAAAGCAAGTGCAGCCTGAGCGTGTCTGGTCCATATTCCTTCAAGACATCTCTCAGTGCCAAGGCGTTGCCTGCCGACTTGGACATCTTGTCGCCCGTAATGTTGACCAGGTGCGTATGCATCCAATACCTAGCGGAAGGTTTGATGCCGGTGAGCGACTCAGCCTGAGCAATTTCAGCTTCATGATGTGGATAAATCAGATCGTACGCTCCCCCATGTATATCATACTGCGCGCCGAAGTTCGTCATGGTCACAGCGGTATCTTGGATGTGCCACCCCGGAGACCCCATACCCCAGGGACTGTTCCACCTACCCGGGACCAGCCCCAGCGGACGCCAGAGAGCGAAGTCCAGCAGATGCTTCTTCTTCACTGAAAGTTCAAGAGGCACCAAGGATAACTGGCTAATCGTCTGGTGCGAAAGATTCCCGAAGTCGGGGAACTTGGTCGTGTCGAAGTAGACGGTACCATCGACGTTGTAAGCGAAACCGCTTCTGATGAGGGACGCGACTTCGCTAATCATCTCCTGGACATAGTTCGAGACGCGCTCGTACTTTGTGATAGTGTAAATCTTTAGGCTTTCCATGTCCTCTAGGAATGCCTTGGTGTACTTCTCAGCAAGGCGCATCGGGTCGGTATCCTCTTCCTTCGCCGCCTGTGTGATCCTGTCATCGATGTCTGTGACGTTCATGAGGAAGTTGACCTCGTAGCCCAGATGTGAGAGGTATCTGGCGACCACGTCATAGAAGTTGTACGTCCTCGCATGCCCGACATGCAGATAGCCCTGTACGGTGGGTCCGCAGACAAACATGGAAACCTTTCCGGGCACGATGGTGCTGAACGGCTCCTTCTGCAACGTCATCGTGTTGAATACCTTTAGGTCGGACTGCTTGAAGAAACTGGCCACAGGCTCTTCCTGAACTTACCTCTGTTTTTGAAGTATAAATGTGAGTAAAACAAGGCGGAACCGTTGATTTATGAGAAGAGGCTTAATTCCTTCGCTGACATCGTGAAGGAGCTGAACATCCTCGACCTCGACGCCGGAATCAGAGCGATCGGCAAGTACAAGGCAAAGAAGTGTTTCGTGTTCGTGACCCGGTCTGCGAACGGTTTTACCTCACTTCTTTACAGCATCAAGACGCTGAAGAAGGAAGCTCTGCCTGACAAGCGGCTCCTCGCGAAGGAGTTCCCCGACCTGAAGAGTGCAGAGGAGTTCCTCGCGCAGGTCGTCACCAAGCCCGTAAAAGCATCAGCCTACTAGTCCAGTCCTCGCCTCAGCAATCCGCTTTCTGCGCAAGCCATGTACATTGATGTCAGTCTCATAACTGACGAAATGCAGCTCGACAGATAAGGGGTGCGGGATACCCTGCTCCCGTAGAACCTCGTCAAGTCGCGGCTTATCCTAAGTGAACCAAAGGAACCGGTCTTCGTCCTCTTGCGATTCGCCAAAAACACCGTCGACCTTCTGCGCGCGTCTTATAATGATTGTAGGACTTCTGGACGTTCGAAGATGGTAAAACTAGTAGAGATCGACGATGCCGATTTTCAAGCTTGGAAACAGACAGCCATCACCGAGTACTTCGCCGAGAGGATCAGGGCCGGCAACGACGACTCAGACTCACCGGAGCGCTCGAGGAATGAATTTGAATCTCTCCTTCCCTACGGGAAGCTAACCAGAAACAACTACATCTGTTCGATAGTAGATGAGAAGCAAGCTGATCGGAAGGTAGGTGTTCTTTGGTATGCTGTAGACACTCCCGATTTGGCACGCGACGCCCTTTTCGTCTACGATATCAGAATAGATAAGGACATGCGCGGTAAGGGATACGGCAAGACCACGATGCTACTGCTCGAGAAGAAGACGAAGGAACTTGGAAAGAAGAGGATTGCCCTTCATGTCTTCGCGCACAACGAGAGGGCCCGCAGACTGTACGAAAAACTCGGATACAGACCCACGAACATAGTGATGGCAAAGGAGCTATGAGCACGACCTTGATGCGGGGAGTGGGATTTGAACCCACGAACCCCTAAGGGAGCGGATGACCCCTCTGGAGCCGGCCTGATCTTGAGTCTCGGCACAATTCCGCCGCCGTTGGCCGTGCTTAGCTATCCCCGCGTTCGGGGCGAGAGTGTGTATCGGTCTAAAGGGTTTCCTACTGGCTCGTGATGGCGCAGACCCTGCTCGTCCCGCGGAGGAGCCTGTTGAGCGCTATCTCCACGATGATGTTGCAGTATCGCGCGAGCTGTCCAAAATCCGAGATTATAGCCCTCATGTACGGATATTCGGACTCGAGGGGCTCCAGCATCAGCTCCCTCTCGAGCTTCAAGGTAGCTTCAATCTCACCCATCGCTTTCTCGATGGTCTGGACGTCGGGGTTTAGCAGGCTGTCCATCGCAGTCTCGAAAGCCTGCTGTGCTTTCCGCGAGAGACTCTCTATCCTGGAGACCGTCTGCTCATCGATGTTCATCCCGATCTCTTTGAAATTCACAATCTCCTCCGTGAGCTCAAGGATCATTCTTCCAATCTCTTCTATCGTCTTGGCTGAGACTCTGTCTCCGGAAGTATGCAGCGGGCTTGAGAGCCCAATCTTCCCAGAAATCTCTCTATTGCTGAGAGCGACCAGAAGCTGCCTCACAATTAGCCAGTAGAGCTCGTCCACCTCCTGCTGGCTCCGTCGTATCTCATTGAGCAGACCCGGGCTACCGCTCCTCAGCGCCTCAATCGATGCTTCGAGACTTCGTGAAACCAGCAGTCGGAGCCGCCTGATCAGCGAGTCGACGGGAAACTTCGTAGGGTCCATGAAGCTCTGTGCAAGGAGCCTGTTCTCCTGCGACTCCACTATCTCGACGCCTCTGAGGCGACGGAGTGTCGCACTGCCGCGCGAGAGAGTGGACGTCCTAATCTTGCTCTTGGAACTCAGTTCTACTGAATCGTAACCCAGCATGTAGCAGCTCACAATCAGCTTATTGAGCAGCTCGTCATTGTTCACCTGGTCGGCTTTTATCGAAGCCTTAACCGTCTTGAGGCTGCCACCAAGGGGTATCAGCCTCAGCGTGCCATCAGACTCCTCCTTCACCATCAGGTTGTCGCC
>JASHZW010000040.1 GCA_030042335.1 Nitrososphaerales archaeon | reverse complement strand
GTTCTCCTATCAGGCAGTATCTCTCTGGCACTATTCCGCCTCCCAGAGGTGCTTCATGCCGACGACCGTCCATACCGAGAGCTGGCCCGGAGCTGCCGGCTCGTCCGGCAGGGCGGCGTAGACGACTGGGCTCCCGAGTCTTAGGCTCTCTATGCGCGTCGCCGTCCCGAGTTCCCCCATACAGAACGCTACGAGCCTCCGAGGCTCCTTCCCGTAAAGTTTCAAGATCCTGAGATTGTCCTCCTCGTTTTTCGACGTCGTCACGACCTTCGCTACATCTCCGAGCCTTGCGGCCGCCGCGCGGGTCTTCTCCAGGACCGGAAGCGGCGGTGTGCCGGAGAAGTCGTGCCAGGAGACTATCTTCTGCGCCGCTCTCGGCAGGGCCGCGAACCAGTCTGGGTTCTCCCTCGCAGTGCTCAGCTCGATGTCAAGGTATAGCTGCCCGAGGTCTGCGAGTTCCGAGATGGCGGCGAGCCTCTCCTCCTCGCTACCGCCGAACCGGCCTCCCTCCTCCTTCCTCCTGACCGTGATTATCGCCCTCTCCGAGTACGCCGCCATCGCCTTCGCCAGCTTCGCCGGTGATTCCTCGGCGTAGTCGACCCTGAACTCGACGATGTCAGCCCCTAGCCTGAACGCGAGCGCCGCTTTCCTTACCATCTCTGAAGCGGTCTTTCCCATTATCGTCGTGCAGACCCGGCCCAGCTTCGCCCGCCCCTTCCGGGAGCGGATGGTGCCTTCATCTCTCAAGGATGTACTCGTCTACCTCTCCGCCGAAGTGTCTCGCCTTGTTCTGGGTCACGTGCACCAGGATCTCGTCCCCTGGCCTGATTTCCGTAACCGAGACTGGCGAGCCATCGGGACGGACGAGCCTGATGGTCTCGGCGTTCTGGAGCATGACGGTGCCCTTCTCACTCCCGACCTCTGCCTCGATCATGATGAGGGGTCTCCTCTCGATCTTGACCCTCCCGATTACCACTTGTCTGGACTTACCGTCCCGGTCCACCGTGAGGACCTTATCGGCAGCCTTGAGCTCGGCCAGGTAGCGCGTCTTCTCGCCCTCCCCCAAGAGGTAGCTGTGTATCGCGCCTGCGTTGACCCGGAACTCCCTCGTCGGGATGTACTCGGAGGGGACTGTCTCGCTGTGGACAAGGAAGAAGAAGCTCGCCCTGCTCCCGATGAGCAGGCCCTCGCCAAGAGAGAGCTGCGATGCTGTGTCGATGCAGGCGCGCTCTCCCGTACCCACGTCGACGACCCTCGTGATCTTGGCCGTGGGGAGCGAGTAGCGTTCCTCCTTCTTCAGCCTCGAAAGAATCTCCGCCGCAGCGGGGAGGGCCTCGGCCGGAGCCACTATCCCGTCGACGCCCTTCTCGAGTATGGAGAAGGCCATCTCCATCTCCGGCTTGGTGTGCATGTAGGCGTAGATCCTCTTGCCGTTCCTGTGGAAGTCGGCGATGAGGTTCTCGAGCGGGATTATCTTCCAGTTCGCGGGCTGCACGACGACGAAGGCATGGCCCTCCTTCGAGGCCGTCACGGCCTTGTCCATGTCCTTGGACCCAGTAATCTCGACCCAGGCAGCGGTGTCCGGCCCTGCGTCCGCTGAGACACGGATGACCGATATCCCGTCAGGCGCAGGGACCTTCGCCGACGGGTCCTTGGATATCACCCTCGATATCCCGACAGCCTTGGCCTCCTTCAGGAGATGCTCGAGCGAGCCCGCCTTGGTTACGTCGATGACTATCTCTTTCTCAGGAAGGGGCAGGCTTGAAAACCTCCATCGCTTCTGCCACGCTGGCCTTGTCTATGACCACCCTCTTGAGGGCCTTGGTGATCAGCATCGGGTTCTGGTGCTGGAAGACGTTCCTCCCATAGGTGACGCCCATGGCCCCCGCCTTCATGACGTCCTCTGCCATCCTCAGCAGGGCCTCGTCCGACTCTGCCTTGGAGCCTCCGGCCAGGACCACCGGCACCGGGCACTTCCTGACCACTTCTCTAAATGTCTCCTGGCTGCCGGTGTAGACCGTCTTGACGATGTCCGCACCCGCCTCCGCCCCTATCCTCGCCGTGTGTGCCACGACAGCGGGGTCGGAGGGATCCTTGACGTTCTCGCCCCGCGGATACATCATGGCGATGAAGGGTATGGAGTGCTGGTCACACTCGTCGGAGACCATCCCCAGCTGCTGCAGCATCTCGGGTTCTTCCTTCCCCCCGATGTTCACGTGGATAGATATGGCGTCGAAGCCCAGCCTCGCACACTCCGCGACCGTCGCTATGAGGACCTTCCTGTTCGGCGAGAGCCCCAAGGTCGTGCTGGCCGACATCTGCGCTATCGAACCGATCGAGGCGGGCTTGCTGAGGGACTTCAGGATGCCCTTCTGAACAAGAAACGCCGTCGCGCCTCCCCTCGCCACCTGGGCTATCGTCTCCTCAGCGTTCTCCAGTCCCTGTATCGGGCCCACGGTCAGTGAGTGGTCCATCGGGATGCAGAGCATCCTCCCATTCCTCGTTATCCTGGACAGCCTGATTTCCTTACCAGACACCAATCAATATCACCCTATGTACCCCTGCCTGTCCATCAGCTCTGCCGTAAGGATTGCTGTCCCTGCTGCGCCGCGGATGGTATTGTGCGAGAGAAGCGTCAGCTGGATGGCCTTCCTGTCTATGCCGCTCCTCACCCTCCCCACGGTCACGGCCATGCCGGGCACGGTGCCCGCCATCCTGTCCAGCCTCGGCTGCGGCCTGTCGTTCTCGGACCTGACGATGATCGGCCATTCCGGCGCCGTGGGGAGCTTGAGCTTCTGCGGCTCGCTCCTGAACTTGGCCAGCGTCTTCCCGATTCTCTGCGGGTCGACCTCCTCCCCAAACTCGGCGTAGAACGTCTCCGTGTGCCCGTCCATTACCGCGACCCTGTTGCAGGTGACACCCATCGGGATGTCGTGTGACCTGATGGTGCCGTTGTTCAGTGTTCCCAGTATCTTCTTGGCCTCCTTCGCCACCTTCTCCTCCTCGTTCTTGATGTAAGGGATTACGTTGTCGGCAATCGCCAGCGATGGTACGCCGGGGTATCCCGCGCCCGAGAGTGCCTGCATCGTGGTCACTATCACCTTCTGCGCCCCGTAGCTGTCGATGAGAGGTTTCAGCACCATCGCCAGACCGGTCACCGTGCAGTTCGGGGTCGTGGCTATCTTGCCCTTCCAGCCTCTCTTCTTCCCCTGCTTCTCGAGGAGTTTGAGGTGCTCGGCGTTCACCTCGGGTATCATAAGCGGCACATCCTCATCCATCCTGTGCGCGCTCGCCTCGCTGACGACCGTGAACCCGGCCCTGGCGAACTTCTCCTCGATGTCGCGCGCGACCTCTGTGGGAAGTGCCGAGAAGACGATGTCGCAACCCTTCGCCGACTGAGGGTCAGCGTTCTTCACCACCGCGTCGGCGTACTCCTCCGGGATGGCGTCCGGGAAGAGCCAGTGGACCGCCTCTCCATACTTCTTGCCGGCCGACTCACCGCCCATCAGGACGTCGAGCTTGATCGACGCGTGCTTACCGAGCATGTTGATGTAGCGCTGCCCGACCGCACCCGTCGCTCCCAGCAGTGCCGCTTTGATCCGTGTCATTTCTTGACCACCATCGCTTCCTTCAGCAGGTCCAGGGCCTTCTGCGCCTGGTTGGACGACACGAAGACCCGTATCGACGAGCGGATGGTCACTATTCCGTAGAGGTTGATGCCCTCTCTCGCGAGGGGCTGGGTTATCCTCTGGATGACCCCGGACTCGGTCTCGAGGGCAGTCCCCTTCACCGTGATCATCGAGAGGCCGTCGAAAGAGGAAACGGCCTTGCCTATCGCCTCGCCCACGAGGACATTGTGTACCTCGCCGAGGATGTTCTTCCCTCCCGCCACGTAGAATATCGCCGCGGTGGACTCCAGCGACATCGCGAGCAGCGCCCCGCCATCTGCCCTCACCGCCTTTGTGAGCTGCGAGACCGACTCGAGCTTCCGCTGGTCGAGCCCGACGACTGTTATCATCGAGACCCCCTGCGGGAATATCTCGAGGTTGATGGCGTCGAGGTCTCCTTTGATGACCGTACCCGCGTTGAGCTTGTCCAGGCTTGTCACCCTGATCCTGATCCCCCCGCCCTGGTACCTGAGCGCCTTGACGTGGAGGAACTTCGCCCCGCCCGCCGCGAGCATCTCCGCCTCCTCGCCGTTGAGTGACTCGATGAACTGGGGGTTCCTCACCTTGTCGGGGTCGCTGGAGTAGACTCCTTCGACGTCCTTGATGAGCACAACTTCCTTCGCGTCCAGGATATTTCCGAGCAGCACCGCGGTGGTATCGCTCCCTCCTCTGCCGAGTGTGGTCGTCCTCCCGTCCTCGGTCTTGCCGAGGAAGCCGCAGACCACCGGGACCTTCCCCTCCTTCAAGAGGGGCATGATCCTCTCCTGCGCCCTCGTCCTGCTGACATCGATCAGCGGGTTGGCATCAAGATGCCTGTTGTCGGTGACTATGGGCCAGTACGGCGTGTCAGGGTCCACGAGCACGGACTTGATTCCGTGTCCCGACAACGCGCCGGCCATCAGCCTGGCGCTCGTCCTCTCTCCAGAGGAGATTAGTTCGTCGATGAGGGCCGCGTCCATCTCGGGGTTTACCTTCTTCGAAAGGCCGAGCAACTGGTCGGTCACTCCCTTCATCGCCGAAACCACTACCACGATGCCTATCCCCTTCGCTACTACGTCGCGGA
This sequence comes from Nitrososphaerales archaeon, assembly GCA_030042335.1. The sequence goes on along the minus strand of JASHZW010000040.1, from coordinate 1,171 downwards.
CGAGCCCGGCTGCCTGCGTGATCGCCTTCTCGTCCTCCAGCATAGAACCGCCGAACTTGACGACGATTGTTTCCTTATCCTCTCTATTGCTCATTTAGCTCTATTCACCAATGTCCAGGAGAGACTAGAATTTTTTCTAGAAATAGTAAAAGCCGAAGACGCCCGAATAAACTGAACCGCCTCTTGCCAGTCTCAACTTCTCGTCCTCCTCGGACCTGAGCACGTTATTTATGCGTTTTCACGAAGCGGCCTCTTGACCCATCATGAGTGCGGTAATGTAAACAGCTCCGGGGCTCCTCCCGCGGGAGTTATGAACAGGTCATCAGATGGTGGGCTTCGTCCCGGGCGCTCAACTAGATCTGACAGTTCCGCGATTAGCCCAGTAATCATCTACACCCTCTACCGCCATATTGCCCCGAGATGGAAGAAAGCTACCACCCTCGCTCATCCCAAGGACCACCCTATGGCAGCGTTCCAGCCAGACAGTCTTTCAGCAGCGACACCATCTGTGTAGACGACGGGATGTTGTTGCACGTACCTTGGCTCACCGCGACCGACCCGGTCCAGCTAAACGTCCCGCCTGCGTAGCCGCCGGCGCCCTGTGGCTCTGCCGACGGACAGTTCAGGGAGCCTGTCTCAGGGTAGGTCCCAGGAGCCAGTGTGAAACTGAAGGTGCCCGTGTATGAGGAAGCGCAGGATGGAGTAGACGGCGCCGGCTCCTTGTTGTAGGTACCGCAGGTGAATATGATGGCGTTCCAGGGCGCGTATTCGGTCGAGTTGGCAATCGCCTGACTAGTGACGCCTCCTGTGAAGCCAAGGACAGCACCCGTGTTCGGCTGATAGTAGTTAGGATTCGAGATGGTGCTCGAGCTCCCGGAGCACGAATAGGCAGGGTCGTTCTGGGCAGGTATCGCGACCCAATTGGCGGAATATGTCATCGTCTCCGTGGTAGCATCCATGTCGTACGCCGTCAGGTAGCCGCCAACCCCGGGCTGAAAGAGGTAGTAGTAGACGTAGCTCCAGTTCCAGCTGGCGCTGTCGTTGAGAAAGGCATCGCACGGGTAATCCGCGCCGCACTGCTCGTTGGGCTCTATCGGTATGGGGTTGTTGGAATCGGTCGCCGCCCCACTTCCCGAATATACGACCTGGTAGACTTCTAGGTTGGTGGTCC
>JASHZW010000039.1 GCA_030042335.1 Nitrososphaerales archaeon | reverse complement strand
CGCCCCGGACGGAACCGAAGTATGCCAGAAGGCTTGTGGCCGTCTTGGTGCCGATTCCGGGCAGGCTAGAGACCACGTAGACGAGCAACTCCTCAGGTTTCCAGGCCCTCTTCTGCATCACGGGTACCCTGGTGAAGGCGCCTTCCTTGACCTTCTCGTCGAGATACTTCAGGAAGAGGACGAATTCTGCCTCGCTTTCAAGATTGACGGTCACGACCTGACCACACGCGCCGTCCGGAGCCCTCTTCAGGGACGACCCGACCAGCGAGGAGACGTACGCGCCGAGGCTCATCTTCGTGTCCCTTAGAGCCCTCGCCGCACTGCCGATGGTCACTATGTACGACAACGGAAAACCGTACGACATGTTGTAGAGCTGTTCGTCCCGCCTGCCGTCGTTCAGCGACCGAAGGTAGTCGCCAATCTCCTTTCGCTCCACGGGCACCCCGATGTATGTTCCGTCGGCGGTTATCGTTCCGCAGAAGTAGTCTCCGACCTTCAGTTCCCTGCGCTGGACCTCCGCGCCGTCGGACTCTAGGAGGTCTGGAATGTGGCTCCTCATCTCATTGGATGTGTAGTATATGGTCAGTGTGAATCCTTCGGGAGATGAAGGCCACATCGCCTATAAGCTACACGGAAGAGTTTCAAACGGCATACACCGCTTTGGGTGTAGCTCATTCGTAGTTCTCGCCCGCGACCCAGCTACGCGGCATCGTCTAAGGCCCATGTTCGGCTGCCCGAACTTTGACCAGTTGCATCGTCTTCCAGGTAACGTGCGCTGGTCGCGAAGGGTCTCTGCTTGAGCTCGAGGTCCAGCTCCCTTTCGTGCCTGGCGAAGAGCACGGAAATTCTGTTAACTTCGTTGCACACTTGAATCTCCTCCAAATCCATCCGAAATCAGGGACGCCCCGAGAACCAACAGTATGAATCCGATTGTCAAAAGGGCTAGATATGCTGTCGGGTATGATGGGTAGAGCTTGAGATTCAACAGCAGGGATTGAACGTAAAGGTAATAGGATATTCCAGCAGAGAATAGAGCAATTCCAAATCCAAAAAGAATCAATCCGATAGTGAGCGTCTGACCTTTCATCTAAGTCCTCAACCTCTTCTTGACTTCCGGCTCCCGTTCCTCTTGCGTGATTACTCCCTTCTGAGGCTTACAAGTCCAACCGCGGCCATTATCATTAATCCGCATGCATATCCTAATAGACATAATGGCACTAGGTTTTGCGGAAAAAGACTTGGTCGAAGACGGAGGGATTCAGGAGTCGCTCCCGAATGTGCAACGAAGTTAATAGAATCAGTTGTCGGAAAAGCATAAACGGGAAGAAGAACTAAGAGATGACTAGCGTTGAAGCGTCTAACAAAGCGAAAACAGGCCGAGATCAAGCTTATCGCCAAGTTGACGTTGGAGGCAACGCTGGCCGCAGAGTCAAAGATCTCTGAGCTCGTCCAAAAAAGTTCGGGAAAGCGCGCTTACTCCCGGGCGTAGCCGGCCAGACGATAACCGGAGCACTGTCCGCAGGACGGTGGCAACCGCGATACCATAAGACTGTCTCGTACCCGACTTAGGGTGCCAGCAGCGGCAGGAGCCTGCGGGCGTACGTACGGATCAGCTTCATGTCCGCTGCCGCGGGAAGCACCACCTGGGTCGCGCCTGCATCCTTGTACCTCCAGATCAGGTCCGCCACCTCCGGCCATGAGGAGCAGAACTCGGTCGTCTTGAGAAGGTCATCGTCGGGAATCGTCGAGCTCATACGCTCTATCCTCCTCGGGTCGGGTTCGTCGTAAGAGCCCCTGGCCAGAGGTCCGGAATTGCCCCGGGCTCTCTTCAGGAACTCTCGCTCGCTCTCGAACGTGAAGCTGACCGTGACCACTTTCTCCAGCGTCGATGGGTCCTTCCCGGCAGCCTTCGCTCCCGCTTCAAAATTCCCGAATATGGTCTGGCGAATCCTGTCGAGAGAGTTCCGCATGTTGACGGTGATTATGCCATCCCCATACCTGCCTGCGATGGTCGCGGACTTTTCGCCTACGGACGAGAAGAGCACTCTGATGTGCGTGCGGGGTTTGGTGTAAAGGAAGACCTGTCTCGATTTGAAGTATTTTCCGTCGAAATCGAAGTACGAGTCGCTCGTCCAGAGCCTCCGCATGAACTGGACCCCCTCGACGAGCCTGTCCATCCGCTCCTTCCACCTCGGCCACGCTGGCAGGAAGGGGGCTTCGTTCATCGCTTCTCCCGTGCCGACTCCCAGGACGAACCTCCCCGGATACATGCTGTCCAGGGTGGCCGCCGCCTGCGCCACGACCGCCGGATGATAGCGGCCGCCGATGGGTGTCGTCACGTATGGCCCGACCCTGACCTTCTTGGACACTTCGAGGGAGGAGCCGAGCAGCGACCACACGAACGCAGACCGGTCGCCGCTGTGGACCCACGGCATGAAATGATCGCCCAGCCAGGCGACGTCGAAGCCTAGCCTGCCGGCGAGGACGACTGCGTCCCTGAAGTCCGCCGGGTCATCGTGGTTCTCGCCGATGTCGAGCCCGACCTCCGGCCGTCGCGACCTTCTACTTCTCAAGCCGGAGCGGATGGGATCGCGCAGGGGATAAACACTACGAGAACAGGGCCAAGAGGAGGATTGCGGGCGGCCAGACCTAGGGGTGGATGTGGCTGGATAAGGCCATCGTCAAGAGCTATGTCCATAGTATGGCTGCAAGCACCACCTGAGGCCGGAACTCTCCCTTGTGATGGAATGCCGCGTTGCTGAAAATGCGAGACCCTGGATACCCTCAGGCCGGTCTATGCCGGGTCGAATGGGACGTGGATCACCGAAGCTGACGGCGATTTCCAGACGCAGGACTACGTGCTGTCCATCGTTTCACGCCGAATCGGCTTGCTCAGCCTCAGACTCGGCGTCCTGCGCCGCCTCATCCCCCAGACCCTGCGAACTCCCTGCGTCAGCCACCGTGATGCAGGCCGCTTCGTTCGCGTCCTGTGCTTCCGGTTCCGGGTCCTGGCCTGCCATTGCCGCGCCCTCGGCGCCGAGGGCAGCAACTTCGGTAGCCGCGTCAGCAGAACCCGCGTCGTCAGCCGATACGTAGCCGTCTGCCTGGAGCTGCTGCTCGATCTGCTTGAATGCCGCCACGATTTCGGGTGGGTAAGAGGCCTCCGCCGCGGAGATGGAGGCCAGCGCAGACGACGGCGTCGGAGGAGAGGCCATGCTCTGCCCCAGACACCACCTGCTCTCAAGGCTGTAAAACTGGCTCGCGATGGTGAGGAATTGCTGGTTATCGGCGCTCGTCCCTTGGAAGTTCTTCGCCCCACTGGCGATCGACTGGGCGAATTCCGCCTTGCCCGCCGCGTTCCCTAGCGCGTACCCGTCGGCGTATCCGTATAGCAGCTCGTAGAGCACCCCGTTGTCAAACTGCTGATTCGGCCCAGACGCAGAGGACCCTGCGTCGGACTGCCTTGTGGGCGCAGACATGCCGTCTATGCATTCGTTGATGATGTCCTCGTATTCCTGTGGCATATTGGGGATGGCGTGAGCGCTGTTGTTATTTCTTCCATCTGCCTTGCCGATAGTCCACCCGATGTGCAGCCCCTCACAGTAACCGGCCGCGACCCCTTTCAGGAACTCCGGGTCCTTGTTGCTCCCAATGTTCACTGGGCCCGTTGTCGGGATGGTGGCGGACGCGGTCTGACCGGATGGCTGTTTGGCGCCGGTTGCTCCGCCTGTCATCACTCTGCGAGATAGCCTGCGATGATTTAAACCGATTCCTGTTTCATGAGCTGATGGAGACGCCCCGCGGCGAGTTGAACTCAGCGCTCACCTGCGGTGTTTCTGTGAGGATAAGCTCGGCGGTAACATCCAGATGGAAATTGTCTTGGAACCTAGCAGAGGCGTGCTTCCGGACGCGAGCGTCTGCGTGCGAGAACGACGACTGCCATCGCCGCGGCCGCCACCGCGAGGGGCCCGTAAAGTGAGTTCGGAGAGACCAGTGCCACGCTGGACCCCTTGGAGGAAGAACTTGTGAAGGTGCCCGAGATTACGAGGGTGGAGGTGCTCGTGCTGGTTATGGTCAGGGTAGTCGAGGTGGGCGGCTGTACCGTCGTAGACGCATTGGTTATCACTGGCGGAGGGCCGGAGGTCACGATGATACTGCTCAGCGTGTCGTTGTTGAACTGGAGACCGCCTATGCAGTACATGTAAGTCGATGCGACACACGAAAGGTCGAAAGTGGGGTCAGGGAGGCTCGCCGTCCTCTGCCACGCATCGAGCCCTGTCGACGAGAGCTGGGAGAAGTACACCGACGAGTTCGCGTTCGCGATAATCACCCCGCCACTGCCGGACAGGTCCTGCCCAGCTATGCAGTACGCGTAGCCAGACAGAGTGACACAAGCCTGGTTCTGGACCGGGTATGGGAACCCTGGGCCCTGCTGCCACGGTCCTATCCCGCTGCTGCCGAGGGATGCCTCCATGGTGGCGTTGGAGGGGTTGGCCGCGACTGTGTACCCACCGACACAGTATATCTCGGCTGATGAAGAGAAGCATGCCTGTCCCATAACCCACCCCGGGTAACTGGTCGTCTGTTGCCACGTCCCTATGCCCGAGCTCCCGATCGTGGCGTAGTAGGCGGGTTCGGTCTCGCCTCTCTGCTCCTCGGCCCCTCCGAGGCAGTAGACGTCGCTTCCGGAAGTCACGCACGACAGCCCGGAAGCATTCACCGGATAGCTCGTCGTGTGCGTCCAGGCTCCTATCCCGGAGCTTGAGATTGGGGCGTAGTAGGCCAGTGAGGTGGAGTTCCGGAAGACTCCTTCCCCGCCTACGCAGTAGAGGAACCCGCCCGAGGCGACACATGAGGCCGAGTCGACCGGGAACGGATACTGGGTGCCCATCTGGATGGGTGATAGCCCGAGCTGTGAAATTTCTGCGAAGGTGGTGCTGTTCGTGCTTCCTTCCTGGTTGTCTCCGCCTACGCAGTACACGTAACCCGATGAGGACACACAGGATGCAGACGAGATGCCGATCGAGCCGTTGGTTGGAAAGCCATCGTTGGAGGTCGTCGCGGGATACGCCGCAATCGGCGTCCAAGCGCTTACCTGCTCAGCCCTCGCTGCGGGAACCATAACGGCCAAAGAGGTTACGGCCGTTGCAACCAGGACTAGCGATAAGAGAAGAACCGCTGTGCGGAGCGAGAACTTCATCGTGAGGCTGCGGCTGAGGACGTGCACAGTCAAGATAAATTTTTCT
>JASHZW010000006.1 GCA_030042335.1 Nitrososphaerales archaeon | reverse complement strand
GAACCGCGGATAACCTTGCTGCCCTTGAGCTTGATCAGGACTATCTTGCCCAGGCTTTGGTCCAGTACCTTGATTGCCATGTCGACCGACATCGAGTTCACCGGTGCTTGAGTGGGATGCGAGATTGGCTTTATTAAACTGATGGGTGGCCAAAGGCGAGTTGAAGAGGCACTTCACGTCAAAGCATGACTCCCGAGACTACATCGAGAGGGTGCAGCAGTCGTGCGGCCTTACGCTAGACCTGCCACGGTCGGCGCAGGTCGAGCTCATAGAGCCCGACGACGGGGTGAGGTTTCTGGTCGTCGACGGCAACTACACTTTCGTGGAGCTGGACGGGTCAATCCTGCCCTTCGTGGGATCCCGTGAGCTGCTAGCGAAGCTTCCCTCGGTCTACATAGATGAGGGAGCGGTGAAGTTCATCCTCAAGGGCGCCGACGTCATGAGGCCTGGCATATCGCGGTATGACGAGTGGGGTGACAAGGACCGGCTGGTCGTCGTCAGGGACCAGGAGAAGGCGCGGGGTTTGGCGATAGGCAAGGCCCTCGTCCCCAGCTCGGAGATGGCCGCGATGTCCAAGGGGGTGGCGGTGAAGAACCTGCAGCACGCCGGGGACCGGGTCTGGGCATCTTACAAGAAAATCTAAGTGGACAATAGGTTCATCTATGTTTAAATGGGGGAACAGAGTCAGTCATAGTGTAAAAAGTAGTTGGAAACAGGCTTGAGCGAAGAGAGCAACTCCCAGGAGACGGGGAGCGACATACTGCTGAAGGCTCTCCAACTGAAGAGCATCGACGATATACCGAAGATCCAGGAAGACGTCGCAAAGCGCGTCATAGTCATACTAAGGGTGACACCGCTCGCCCAGAAAAACATCGAGGAGCTGAAGGGGGCTGTCGAGCAGCTCTACGAGTTCGCGACCTCGATTGGCGGCGACATCGCGCGCCTAGGCGAGGAACGGGTTGTGATAACCCCGCCGGGCGTCCGTATCTGGAGAGGCGCGCTCTCCTAGTAGACCCTGATAGCTTCCTGTACGGCCGGCCTGAGTGTCGGCACCCTGTAGATTCTCTGGATGACGTATGCCAGGTTCTCTAGCTTCCTCTTGTCGCCATGGTTCACTATGACCTGCTGTAGCTTCGGTCTCATCTTCCCGATGAACCTGATTATCTGGTTGTAGTCACTGTGACCGCTGAACCCGTCGACCTTCTGGACCTGGCAGTTCACGTCGACTATCTTGATCTTGCCGTTGTCGCCCAGGAGGCTCGCTTGACGCGCTCCATCCAGGACCCTCCTGCCGAGCGTGCCCTGGACCTGGTACGAGACGAAGAGGATTTTGTTCCTGTCCGACGGGGCTATCTGCTCGAAGTACTTCAGGACCGGACCTCCCTCGAGCATGCCCGAGGTCGCCATGATGACGGCCGGGCCCTCACGCAGAGCCTCGTCCCTGTTGGACGGGTGCTCTATCGAGGTGAAGTACTCGGAGACGAACGGGTTGATGCCCTGCTCGAGTATCTTGCTCCGCAGTTCTCTCGAAAGGTAGTCGGCGTACGAGACGTGGATGGCCGTCGCCTCCGAGATCATCCCCTCGAGGAAGACCGGGGCTTCGGTGAGGATCTTGCTCCTCATGTAGTGGTCGAGGACCAGGATGATCTCCTGCGCCCTTCCTACCGCGGGGATGGGTATGACGACCTTCCCGCCCTCGGAGAGCGTCCTGTTGATGGCGTTGACGAAGTTCATCTCCACCTCCTCGCGGGGTGGCATTATGTCCTCCTTGTTGCCGTAGGTACCTTCGGTAATGAGCGTCTCGACCCGCGGGTAGTTCCAGCTCGCCGAGTCGAAGAGCTGGGTTCTTCCGTACTTGTAGTCGCCCGTGTAGACTATATTGTGTACCCCCTCGCCTATGTGGAGGTGGACGGTCGCCGAGCCCAGGATGTGCCCGGCGTTGTTGAAGACCAGCTTGATGTCGGGGCTGACGTCGGTCACCGTGCCGTACTGGAGCGTCACCGTGTGCTGTATCATGTCGCGGATGTCTTTCTGGTCGTAGAGTATCCTTCCGCCCTCGATCTGTGCGATCTTGATGTAGTCGCTCTGGAGGAGTGTCATCAGGGGCAGCGTCGGTTCTGTGCAGTAGACTGGACCTTCGTACCCGAACTTGAAGAGCGCCGGCAGGAACCCCATGTGGTCGAGGTGCGCATGGCTGATTATCACCGCGTCGAGCTCGTTGAGCTGCACATCCGCCCAGTCGAGCCTTGGATAAGCGTCCCAGTTGTTCTTCGACCCCGGATGGATACCCGCGTCGAGGAGAACCTTGCTCTCCGAAGTCTCCACGAGCATGCATGAACGTCCGACCTCCTGTCCTGCCCCCAGCACCTTGACCGTGATCTGTTCGGCCGTCGTGAACCTCGGCCTGAATATCGTCTCCCCGAGGGATCGATAGAACCGCTCCCTCTCGTCCGCCCCCGTCTTTAGCGCGTAGTAGATGCTCTGGATTGCGCTCGACGCGATGTGGGGGGCCTTCCTGACCTTGATCTTCCACCCTGTCTGCTCCATCAGCCCTGCGATGTCGAAGCCGTTCTCGGCCGCGAGCACCTTCGGGTTGTTCGCCTCGACCGTGACCTCACCTATCGCGTCGTCGAAGAAGTAGTTCGTGGCACCAGCTTCCGCGGGGAGCGTCTTGTCCAGGATCGTCCTGACATCCTGCTCGGGCCTCCTGATCGACTTCTCGGTCCTGGTCACCACCCGCTTCTTCACTGTGTTGACTATCTCCGAGATGATGTAGTTGTTCTGCTGCAGGTAGCGCGGGTTCTTGGTGTAGAGCGCTATGCGGGGGCCCTCGTACTCGATCCTGGTGATCTGAGCCTCCGCTGGGATACTTTTCAGTATCGTCCCCATCAGACTGACTTGACTTGCCTTTTGTGCCAAAGCCTAACTGCGACCCGAAAACTGAGCGAGGAGCTTCTCCTTGTCCTGCTCCGACACTTCCCTGAACCCGGACTTGTCTATGACGGCGATGTCGAAACTATCGCCAGTGAATACGTTCCTCCTCATGGCTGCGATGATCGCGTTCGCCGCCACCGGGATCGCCTTTGCGACGCTCATACCCTCCTGGTACTGCGACTCCAGGACCCCCAGCGCCACGGGGGAACCGCTGCCCGTCGCCGTGACCTTCTCCGGAAGGACCGAACCGAAGAAGTCAAGGTTGTATATCGAACCACCCTCGTTGTCGTAGCCTCCGACTATGATGGAAGCGATGAACGGATAGTACCTGGACGAGAAGAGGATGTTCGAGAGTATCCTCGCCGCGGACTTTACGGGTAGAGGCACGCCTTTCTCAATCCTGTAGGAGCGAGCGTAGTACTTGAGCGAATCGACGACGTTCTGGGCATCGGCCACGCCGCCGGATATCGTCACCGCTATGTTCTCATCGACCTGCAGGAGCTTCTTCCCCTTCTTGTGCGCAATGAACCCACCAGCCGTCACCCTCGTGTCTGTAGCCAGGACGACGCCGTCGGAACAGACAAGACCGACAGTAGTGGTGCCGTGGTACTCCGCCTTATTCTGCATCTTCTGGTTCAATTCCATTTTGATTTCGAGCTCGTTCTATAATCCGGCAGGTCGTCCCCGGAGGGACAAAACTGGTGAAGCCGGGTCTCTTAATTAACTTTCTGGTGATTTTCTACTAACGCGGACAGGGTCTGAATAGAATTTATTTTTCACTGATTTGGGGCTCCCACCCACGACAGACGGTACCTATGAGGTCGTTGTGGAGAAGAACCTCCCGTGCAAGATGCGAGATGGGAAGGTGCTCTATTCGGACGTGTACCGCCCGGACGCAGAGGGCAAGTTCCCGATACTGCTGATAAGGACACCGTATGACAAGGACAACGTCAGCACCGGGATCGGATACCAGGTCCACCCCGTCCACGCGGCCCAGAGGGGGTACGTCGTCCTCATGCAGGATGTGAGGGGCATGTTCACGTCCGAGGGTAC
>JASHZW010000038.1 GCA_030042335.1 Nitrososphaerales archaeon | reverse complement strand
ATGACCGGGTCGGGTGTGTCGGGGTTGATCTCAGTCGAGTTCGCCTCAGGCAGGCCCAGCACGTTCCTGGCGAACGAAACGATCGAGAGCTGGAAGCCGAAACAGAGTCCCAGCAGAGGTATCCCGTTCAGCCTCGCATAGTTAGCTGCCGCTATCTTCCCTTCGGTGCCCCTCTGCCCGTAGCCCTGCGGAAGCACCACTCCGTGGACGGAGTCGAGCTTCGTGAGCGCGGATCGGTCCTGCTCGAAGTCCTCCGACTCCACCCACTGGATATTGACACCCACGCCGTTCGCGGCAGCCGCATGGTGGAGGGCCTGATTCACGCTCACGTAGCTGTCCATCAGGGTGACGTACTTGCCCACCATCGCCACGTTGACCGGGTCGCGAGCGCCTGAGAACCTCGAGACGACGCGGTTCCAGGCGGACAGGTCGGTCTTCCTCGTCCTCAGCCTGAGGTGTCCCATCACCGGCTTCAGGATGCCCCCGTTGTAGAGGGCCTCCGGGACCTGATAGATGCTCCCGACATCCGGGTTCGATATCACGCTCTCTGCGGGTACGCTGGTAAACAGCGCGATCTTCTCCCTCGCGTCCTTGGGAAGCGGCTTGGTACCTCTGACGATGATGAGGTCGGGCTGGATGCCTATCCTGCGCAGCTCCTGTACGCTGTGCTGCGTGGGCTTGGTCTTCATCTCGCCCACGACGTCCATCTGCGGGGCGAGGGTCACGTGGATGAAGAAGGTGTTGTCGAGGCCTTCCTCCAGCCTCATCTGCCTGAACGCCTCGATGAAGGGCTGGCTCTCGATGTCGCCGACCGTCCCGCCACACTCTATCACCACCACCTCAGCCGCGCTCTCCCTCGCTGCGTCGCGTATCCGTCGCTTGATCTCGTCCGTCACGTGGGGGATTATCTGCACGCACTTGCCGAGGTACTTGCCCTTCCTCTCGTCCTCGATGACCTTCCTGTAGACCTGTCCGGTAGTGATGTTGTTCTCCTTGCTCAGGTCCTCGTTGAGGAACCTCTCATAGTTCCCGATGTCCATGTCGGTCTCGCCCCCGTCGTCGGTAACGAAGACCTCACCGTGGGCTATCGGGTTCATGGTTCCCGCGTCGAAGTTCAGGTACGGGTCGACCTTGATGCAGGTGACCTTGAGGGAGGAGAGCTCGAGCAGTTTGGCGAGTGAGGAGGTGGTTATTCCCTTGCCGAGGCCAGACATCACGCCTCCCGTGATGAACACGTACTTCGCCTTGCGTTGAACGACACGAGCAGGAACCGCTACAGAGGAAGCCTTGGGCAAGTTTCCCGCTTAGTTGGGCAGAAAAATAAACCTATTGGCACTACGGTGCTCCTGTTGCTCGGCTGTTGCCGGGTTTACCTGCGTCGACCGGCCCGACGGACACGTATGGTGAGGTCAGGACTCGCAGGTGATGGCCTGTTGCCGCTCAAGGCACGTCGTCCCCAGGACGCGTGACCGGCGCGCTCACGCGCTTATATACCCGTTTAGAAAGCTGACAGCTCCTCAGGTTTATCGTCCCATTGTCGAGCTCATACAGGATTGACCCTGCAAGGGAGAACAAGGTCGGACGGGTGTCCGACCGCTGCCCCCGCTGCGGCAGGCCTTCTATGAGGAGTGACGTCTCCCGTGGCGAGGTCTACTGCAGCAAGTGTGGATTCGTCGTCCACGAGAAGACAGTCGAGACGGCACCCGAGTGGAGGTCGTTCTCGAACGAGGAGAAGGACGAGAGGAGCAGGACGGGGTTGCCTACCTCGATCGCGATGCACGACATGGGGCTCGCAACGACGATAGGCGGCGAGAACCGCGATGCGTCAGGCAAGTCGATAACCGGCTCGATGAAATCGAGCATGGAGCGGATGAGGACCTGGGACAGACGGAGCCAGGTGCACGAGTCTGCCGACAGGAACCTCAGGCAGGCATTCAGCGAGCTCAGGAGATTATCCGAGAAATTATCCGTATCCGAAGCCGTAACCGAGAAGGCCGCTTACATCTACAGGAAGGCCCTCGAGCGCAGCCTCGTCAGGGGCAGGTCTATCACCATGATACTCGCTGCGTCCCTCTACGCGGCCTGCAGGGACAGGGACGTCCCGAGAACCCTCAAGGATGTCGCAGCGGCGAGCAACGTGAAGAAGAAGGACATCGCACGCTCCTACAGGCTCCTCGTCAAGGAAATGGACATGAAGATGCCCGTCGTCAACCCTGCGAGGTGTGTGACCAAGATAGCATCAAAGGCGAAGGTCAGTGAGAAGACCCAGAGGCGGGCTCTCCAGATACTCGTCAAGGCGGAGGAAGCTAGAGTATCCGCGGGCAAAGACCCGATGGGACTTTCTGCTTCTGCAATCTATGTGGCCTGTACGCTGGAAGGAGAGAACGTGACCCAGCGTGACATCGCCGAGGCAGCGGGCGTGACAGAGGTCACGATACGCAACCGCTACAAGGGCCTCAGGGCTTCTCTGGGGATTTGAGGAGCGGCTACTCGCAAACATCAGGCGTTTGGGCGATACAAGCTGATGCCCGCAGCGAACGGGCTACTCAGCATCTCGAGTGAATCAGGGATTTGCGGCCAACCCTGGCCTGCCTCGTGCGACCATTTCCTCGACATCCTGCAACGCCACTAGGGCCCTGTTCCCCCGTGTGGTTATCTCGTAAATTTTCACTTTCCCATATACTGCTTTTTCGCTGACCAACCCTTGTCTAAGCAACGTTCGCATGTGGTGGTCTATGGTTGTCCAGTCCAGCCCGAGGTCACGAGAGAGCTGCAATCTGTCCTTCGGCGCCGACAGGGCCCGTAGGATCGCGGTCCTCGTTGGTCCTCCTTTCATCTGGAGCAGGCATCTGAACGTATCTCTATCGAAGCCCCGCTCAAGCCAGTCGGATTTCATCTTCCCTCTCCAGACCCATACTCCAAGAACAGCCGTCCATCCGGCAGGAGCCAGCGCCGGTGAATACGACTGAAGTGCAGCCAACACAGGATAAGCGAGTGGAGAACTTCCCACCGGAGTGTACGTTTCAGACGTGCTGAATGGGAATATCCTCAGGAGGAGAAGAACTGCCAGAAATGTGAAGAATAATGAGGCGAGCACTAGGGCTTCAAGAAGAAGAAGCTTGTACCGATACAACAGGAGCGGAAGCCATTTCTCTCATATATAGTTTGTCCTGAGCAGTCGGGAATAAAATCATACCAGACGCCGGGATGATCACGTGTGATGAGAGAGAACAAGGGACGCCCGGCGCTATCCGGTCCCCTTCTTCTGTTGATGGTCCTCGGGCTTTCCGTTGCTATCTGGGCCGGTGCGTTTACTTATGCAATGGACCAAATGCACTCCACTGGACAAGGACGCTCCTATGTAGGGACCTACAGCGATAATGGATTGACATGCCCATCGCCTACCAGTGTAGCTCCATCAATTGCGAGCTTGGTGACGGAGGTCGTGCAGGATTCGCGGTTCGTTGGCCTCGCGAAAGGTCT
>JASHZW010000001.1 GCA_030042335.1 Nitrososphaerales archaeon | reverse complement strand
CTCGGGATCACAAGAGCCAGAGACGCCGGCTTCGACCTCTGCCACTTCAACCTGCACAAGACCTTCTCGGTCCCGCACGGGAGCATGGGCGGCGCCGTGGGGGCGCTCGGCTGCACGAACACCCTCGCCAAGTTCCTCCCCATCCCCCAGGTCAAGTTCGACAGGAAGAACGGCACCTACTACTGGTACCACGGCACAAAGGACAGCATAGGCAAGGTAAGGTCGTTCCTCGGCAACACCCAGAGTCTCGTGAAGTCGTATTCCTGGATCATGCAGCACGGCGCCGAGGGCCTCCACGAGACAGCCGTCTGCTCCGTCCTCAACAACAACTACATGATGAAGAAAATAGGTGAGATCCCTGGCGTTACCATCTACTATGCCCCGGGTAAGAGGCGGCTCGAGCAGGTGAGATACAGCTGGGAGAAGCTGCACCACGACACCGGGGTGACTACCGAGGACGTCATGCGCCGCATGGCCGACTTTGGCATCCAGCACTACTGGACCAGCCACCACCCCTGGGTGGTCCCCGACCCTTTCACGCTGGAGCCCTGCGAGTCGTACTCAAAGGACGACATCGACGAGTACGTGGCCGTCCTCCGCCAGATTTCGAAGGAGGCCTATGAGAACCCAGACCTTGTCAAGAACTCGCCCTACAACCAGACCGTGCACAAGGTACCCAACCCGAGCATCAACGAGCCCGAGAGGATTGCCGTGACCTGGAGACAGTACCTGAAGAAGGGGCTCGACAAGAAGAGAGGCGCTCCGAAACTGCAGAGCAGCAAGGCCCAGTCGCACTAGAAGGCGTCCATCGAGCATCCGCTGGCGAATCCGGGACAGGGTGAGTACGCACGCGAAGGAAGAAGCTCGGTGTCATCATCAACCCGGTCGCTGGCATGGGTGGCAGGGTCGGCCTCAAGGGTACCGACGGAGGCGAAATGCTCGCAAAGGCCCGCGAGATGGGGGCCTCCCCTGAATCACCCCGCCGAGCGACGGAAGCACTGAATGCCCTCGGCGCGGCCAAGGCGAATCTCGAGCTCTACACCTACCCGCGCGAGATGGGCGAGGACGTAGCGAGAGCGGCAGGGTTCACGCCCAGGGTGATAGGCACCATCCAAAGCGGCGTGACGACCCCGGAGGACACGCAGAGGGCGGCGAAGGACATGCTGGAAGTGGGCGTGGATCTGGTACTCTTCGCCGGAGGGGACGGCACCGCGAGGGACATCTACACCGCCGTGGGAAGGAAGCTCACCGTCCTCGGAATCCCCACAGGCGTGAAGATGCACTCGGCGGTCTTCGCCGTGACGCCGAAGAGTACTGGTGTCGCGGCGGCTCAGTTCCTCAGGGCAGAGAACCCACGCGTCATGGAGGCGGAGGTCATGGACATCGATGAGAGCTCATTCCGAAGAGGTTCTCTCGTCGCCAAACTCTATGGATATCTTCGCATCCCGGAGGAGGGACAGCTCATCCAGAGCGTGAAGTCGGGCGGTTCCCAGACCAAGAACGATGTCAGCGCGGGGATGGCGAGGGGTCTGCTCGCGGGCATGGAGGATGACGTACTCTATGTGGTAGGGCCGGGTACGACGACCAGGGACATCCTCACCCACATGGGACTCGAGAAGACTCTCCTCGGGGTAGACATAATGACGAAGGGCCGGCTCGTCGCGAGGGATGTCAACGAGCAGCAGATTGCGAACGAGATCAAGGGGAAGAAGGCGAAAATCGTGCTGACGGTGATTGGAGGGCAAGGCTACATCCTCGGAAGAGGGAACCAACAGCTGAGCCCGAGGATAATCAGGCAGGTGGGGAAGGATGGAATCATTATCGTCGCCTCCAAGGAGAAACTCGCGTCGCTCCGTGGCAGGCCTCTCCTCGTGGATACCGGAGACGAGGAACTCGACCGGATGTTAGGAGGTTACGTCAGGATAATCACTGGTTTCGACGAGATTGCCATGTACAAGGTCGCCAGCTAGGTCACTGTCTGTTGAAACCCTTAAGACCTCTACGCGGTCTCTCACGTTCTACTTTTGAGAGCGGCCCTCAAGACGAAACCAGGACCGGGCATTGAGTTCAGGAATGATGCCGAGAGACCCACACCCGGAACCGGAGAGGTGCTCCTCCGCGTAAAATCCGTGGGCATATGCGGCAGCGACATACACATCTACCAAGGCCACGACATCGGAAACCTTCCTAAGCTCCCGATACCCTTCATCCCCGGACACGAGTTTGCGGGCTCGATCGAATCCATTGGCGATGGCGTCGACGGCTACAAGACTGGGGACACGGTCTGCGCCGAGATAACGGTCACTTGCGGCAAGTGCTATTTCTGCAGGACGGAACAGCGCGTGTTCTGCACGACGATCAGAGAGATTGGCGTGGACAGGAACGGCGCCTACGCCGAGTACGTCACGGTACCTGCCTACGACCTGCACAGGCTATCGGAGGCCCTGACCTACGAGCAGGGGTCGCTAGTAGAGCCACTCGCGGCTGCGCTGCATCCCTTCGAGAGGCTCAACATCGGCGTCGGGGATTCGATTGCAATAGTCGGCGTCGGTCCTATAGGCCTCTTCGCCATCGCCGTGGCCAAGTCCCTAGGATACGGCAAGATAATGGCCGTCGGCAGGCGTACCGACCGCCTCAAGCTTGCACGCGATTTCGGGGCGGACTATACCTTTGACATCGACAAGGAAGATGGAATCGAGAAGGTCGTCGAGGCCACGGGTGGTATCGGCGCCGACGTGGTCCTGGAGGCCACGGGCAACCCAAAGGCGTTGGAGCAGACCTTCCGAATGTCGAGGAAGGACGGGCAGGTCTGCCTGGCGGGAGCGACGCTGGAGCAATCGACGATAAGTTCCTCTCTCATCGTAGGCAAATCCCTCAGGGTGATGGGGAGCTTCGACTACACCTGGCTCACGTTCGAAAGGTGTATTCAACTGATAGCGAGCAAAAAGGTAGACGTCAACAAGGTGGTGTCGCACAAACTCCGTTTGGAAGACGTACAGGAGGCCTTTCGTCTGGTACTGAACAAAGAAGCGATCAAAGTGCTCATGCTGCCCGAGCGAACGTGAGGTCTTGGCGGCCGAGCGGAGGACTTTTATTGCAAGACGACATCAGGTACGGGCTAGTTGGCTGAGCCGCGAAAGTACTTCGCGAGGGACGCAACGGGCCTGGTCCGCGATTTCTCGTGGTTTGACGCTTTTCTCATCAGCTCCGCTGTCGTACTACCGAGTGTCTGGTCCTATTCCTCGCAGATAGCGTTCGTCGCGAGTGCTGATCCCGGTGCCAACATAGTAACCTCCGAGCACCTCGGGTTCCTCTTCACCTTGCCCCTGGCGATCGTCTATGTCCTGCTCGCCATGGGGATGCCGAGGTCTGGCGGAGACTACGTCTGGATTACCAGGCTCGTGAACCCGATAGTGGGTTTCATGTCGGGCTGGGGATTCTGGGTCGCGATAATCGCGATATTTGGCACGGAGGGCGTTGTCTTCGGCTCGACCATCGTGCCGGACACGCTCGCCGCCTTCGGTTACGGCCTCAACAATTCGTCCCTGATCAACCTGTCAGCAACCATCGTTGGAAGTACCACAGACATCTTCGCCCTAGGCCTCTTCCTGATCGTCGTCGCCTTTCTCATAACGCTGCTCAGGCCGAAGCTGTTCACGCGTGTAATGGCCACCCTCTTCATCATCATAATGCTCGGGACTTTTGCGTCCTTCATCGTGCTCGCCAGCGCATCGCACACAGACTTTGTGAACGCGGTCAACGGGTTCGCGGGTACCAGTATCACCTACAACGGCATAATCAGCGAAGCAGCTGCCAACGGTGCTCCGTACGTCCCGATAACTACCGGGGTCACCCTACTGAGCACTCCCCTCGCCGTCTTGCTCTTCAACGGACAGAACTACTCTGCGGCCGCCGCCGGGGAAGTGAAGAACGTCAAGCGTAGCATGGTCCTCGCGATAATCGGTTCGCTCGTCTTCGCCTGGATAGTGAACGTAATCGGGACGATTCTGAGCCTCAACCTCGTAGGATACCAGTTCATCCAGGCCTCCCTCGCTCTAGGGTCGAAGTGGCCACTC
>JASHZW010000037.1 GCA_030042335.1 Nitrososphaerales archaeon | reverse complement strand
GATGGACGGTAATCCACGCGACCTTCACCCCTCGGCGAGCGAGGACTGCGTGGATCCGCAGTGCGCCCCAAGCGGGATTCCTTCTGCGCAGCTGGAGGATCCGGTTGACGAGGTTCCCGTGGATGCGGTTGGGGTTACGTCGAGGTCGACGGGACTCGTTCCTCGACCCAGGGACGCCGTTCTCGCGATAGTGCTGGCACCAGTATCTCAGGGTCCTCTCGGAGATCCCGTGAAGTCTGCAGATTTCGGCTGCTCGGACCCCACGTTCGAGGTGCTGCTTGAAGGCGTGGAGGCGAAGTCGGACATCCTTTCTGACCAAGGCCACGCCTTCCCGGGGGCGGCAAGATGTCCTGACAATTCAGTCGGCAAGATGTCGTGATACTCTACAACTATACCCGCTCGGGCGGATTGGGGCGGGTAGCATAAGCGCGGAGTGCGGACCCTGATGGACCGTAACCTAGAGACGGCCTTTGGGATGGAGGTTCGATTCCAGGCCGTTTGCGCGGAGAAGGCTTTCGAAGCGATTGAGCAATGCCTCGCGAGACGTCGCGAGTTGACCCAGGAAATCGCTCGCTTAGAACCTTACGTCGAGCATGGGCTTACCGCCGAGCGGGATGCGCTCCTGGCACGGTCCCAGGACATGGTAAACGAGACTGGGCTGACACTTCTACACCTGCAGGCGTTTCTGAGCGCAGCCGGGGTCCTTTCATCGGTTTTCTGGCCGAGTTTGGTCCACGCCACAGCAGCCGAACGCAAGGCGCGAGTGGAACGCTCGGCCTGTCTCCGGGGACGTTTCGAGGTCGGAGACGAGTCCCCACTGCACATTCGAACCGGCAAGTCCGGCGACGCACGAGGTGGTTTGCTGCACGTCGATGAAATGCTGGAGGACTATGCGGCACGGCATCGTTCTGACGCACTGACAATCCTGGACGTTGGTCGATCGGAGTCTCGCGATGGTTGGGACCCCGACGGCGCTTTGAGAACTCTCGATGAAGTTACGATGGTGCTTCGAGTCAACGGCCGCTCATGCGACCTTCTCAAGCTTCGCGACGAGATTCGCAGAGTCGGGTCGAAGATTGCTCTGACCGGGAATCTGAGCTGGAAGACCTTCCCCGGCATGGGTCGGGGAAGCGATGGCAGCTTCCTGGAGTTCCGGACAGGTCGAAGTCCACGCCGCAAGTAGCTCGAGGTCCGTCGCCCCGCCGCTTCGAGCGACCCCTACCAACTCGTACTATTCCCGGGCAGCAGCTTGCTCGCTGGGGACCCAAGGGCGGTCGGCCGTGCGGAGTCTCTCATCGTCACCAAGGGTCCGGTTCACCAAGAGAGGCCTCAGCGGTGAGAACGGGCCCATTTGTCCGGCTAGGTCGAGGGGCGACTCTTCGGGCCGTTGACGATAGCAAGGACCTCCAGGGCCACAGCTTCAGGTGTTTTGCCGTCGGTGGTGACCTGGGTTGCCCCACTTGCCCCAATTTCTCGGTCAGGCCGACGTAGTGGTCCCCGGGCTTGAAGAGCCCATCCTGACGAAGGGGGCGGCCAGTCATCCGTTGGACGGCCTCGGCCCTCTCGCATCTAAGGTCGATAAACCGAAACTCCACGGACTCGGGGGTAAGGCCCATCGCAGCGCAGTAGGTCCGAACCTCGTAGTCGGACTGCACGATTCCTTCCGCGAGCACCTTCGCGCGATTGCTGGCGTAGAACTTGAGGGCGGATGCACGGTCGGGGGCGCTGGCCTCGTAGATTGTCCAACTGAATCCGGCGCCTTCTACATTCAGAAACAAGAAGTCGTCGAGACTGACGAGCCTCCATTCCTCGGGCAGGCCGCAAAAAGGAGTTTCGAAACAGCTGTCTTCCCGGCTCCGGGGTTCCCCGTGATCAGAATGAGGGTAACGGGGGAGGTAACGCGGTACTCCGTTGCCATCTCCCTCCGGCACAAATCGACGTTTTATACCGACTCTCCCGCCCCTCGCTCTCTGTGGTCCCTATCCCTACGGCACCCGGCTCGCTCGGGGATCCCTTACTCCATTGCGGGGATTCACAACGTGGGGAGGGGAACCGTCACTGTGTGAGCTCGGCGCCGCAGGCCTCGCAGACAGTCGCGAACGGCCGGTTCTGTCGTTTGCACCGCCAGCAGGTCGGACCCGGTCGAGATTCCACCTCCCGCATCGAGTCGCGGTAGTCCAGCTGTTCTCGTATGGCAGGGAACAACGCGCCTCCGGAGCGAATCCGGACGATTAGGAGGATTCCCAGGACCAAGACGATCAGGCCCAACGGGAGCGCGTAAACCGTCGTGACCGTCAGGAGGACGAACACGATTCCGAGGATCACGAGAACGATTCCGGCAACCCGTCGGCCCTGCATGAATACCCCGATCCCGGTTTGCGGAGATGCACTTTGGTAGAAGACAGTGGCGCGCTATTCCTAGGAGCGCCCGGCGAGCCGGGGACCCCTTACTCCCCGACTCGCCGGCCCAATGGGAGTGGAGCGGTCAGTCCATCGGCCGCCGGAAATGGTTTACTTGGAGTAGACCTGAGCGCCTGGAAGGACTTCCCGGGACCTTGCATCAGACTCCGATCCCCTCTGCCGAACTCGTGAACGGGCCCCGGGCTCGCTCGGGTCCGGTCTTGTATCCAAGGGTTAGCACTCGAAGGTTGGCGATTCTGTACAAGGCTCGGCCCAAGATTGCCAACTTTTGGGGATTGGGAGTTAGGATTATCGGTAACGTCTGGAGGCGGCGAGGCTACGAAGTAGTACTCGGGAGGCAGCAGCGACGAGTCCTCCACTGCGCTGACCTGGGCGAACTCCGCTTCGTGGTGATGAGTACCTACGTTGGTTCTCAAGTTCTTCCATCTTTAGAGCTGGGAGAGAGCGTCGAGCGTCTGCACGAGCTTGGTCGGTTGGTCAGGAACGAATTGCGCACACGCTTCATTCAGGATGGCACTCTTCAGAGATCCACTGGCGGATGGCCCGGTTTCAAAGAGATAGCACTCTATGCACTGATTCGAAGATACCGCCCTGAAAACGTAGTCGAGACTGGCGTTGCACAGGGGGTCTCCTCCTCCTTCATCCTCGACGCATTACACCAAAACGGGAGTGGGCATCTTACCTCGGTCGACTTGCCCAATCACGACCCGGCGGGTCTCCCATATCGTGAACATGGCCATCGAGACGCGGTGTTCGTGAAGCCCAGCTTGGGAGTGGGCTGGATAGTGCCCGGAGCACTCCGCAAAAACTGGACCCTATTGATTGGACCCTCCCAAGACCTCCTCCCGACTCTGAATGTTATGCCCCAACTCTTCCTTCACGACTCATTGCATACTCGTGCGCACATGGCCTTTGAATTCGATTGGGCTTGGAGTCGTTTACCGATTGGCGGGTTCGTTGTGGCCGACGACATAGGGTGGAACACGGCATTTCCCGACTTTGTTACGTCTCGGAAGCCCAACCTAGAAGCCATTTGCAGCAAAGGGGTAGGGATTGCCGTTAGGGTCCGTTAAGCAACAGCTCTGACGTCTGACACTTGTGCCGGATTGGCCCTTGCGATCTGACCGGAGGATTGTACCGCGATAGCTTGTGGCACTCGGCTCGCTCGGGGACCCCTTACTCCCCGGCTCGCCGGCCTAAGTTTGAACCTGAGGGGAGGAGCGGGAACCCCCCTCCCCCATTGGCAGGGCGGCAACGATCCGCGGGTCTACGCGGGCTGGCCTTCACCAGAACTTGAGTGCGAGTGCGCGAACCTCGACCGACCCAACCCCGCTCTGCCCGGTTTCTGTGGTCGGCCTGCTAAGGCACCTAGACCTGAGATGGAGGAGGCGAGCGCGGGGCCCTCCGAGGACCCCCCCTGAGAAACTCTCTGGAAACCGCCGGGGAGTTTGCTCCCCCGCGCGCGCGAGGCCCCCGGGTCGTATCACGGGGTGACCTCAGGAACCTGCTCGGGGGCCGCGGGAACCCCGCTCGAAACCCCGTTCTTGCTCGGGAACGTCTCTCCGCCCCTCAGCCTGGCTCGGGCCGCTCTAAGCATCTCAGGACTGATTGTGAGCGCGCGTGCCGCGTCTGCCCAGCTGCTCCCCGCAGCATGTAGCCGCTCAGCCTCCAAGAGAGTCTCCGCGAAGATGAGCCGGGGACGGCCGACCTTCATAGTCCGGGCCCCCGGATTGAGTGGACGCACCCGCAGATCGGGCAGTCGTAAAGATCGGGGCCCCAGCGAACCGGGGCCCCGGAAGGGGTTGACTTAGACTGGCGGAGGGTCGAGAGGAGGTCGTCGGTGTCGCGTTTCCAGTCGGCGGGTCCGGGGGAAGGGATTAACTGCGAAATCAGGCAGTTCCTTCGGGGCGCGTAGCCTAGCCTGGATAGGGCACCGGGTTCCTAACCCGGCGGTCGAGGGTTCAAATCCCTCCGCGCCCGGTTCGCCACCAGTCTCGCCACGCGAACACGGGTCGATCGAGGCTGTTGGCGCCTTCCGCGAGGGCACGCTGGGGAGACTCTCACGAAACCGTGGTCCGCCTGCTTACCGGCGACGCTCCCCGCTCCCGGGGTCCTTTGGAAACCTGGCGATTCGCAAGCGCTTAGTGATGCGAGGCGCGTCATCTCGCGCGAAGCGCCAAAGCTGCTCGAGGTCGAGTCGTGCTGCCCCGATGTCGTAGGGGTGAGCGACGTCGTGCCGAAACAGTCGCAGGAGCTTCCACGGGACGCTCTCGTTGGCGGCCTTGAACCCGCGACTCGTCTTCTCGGCTGCTTCGGCCAGCAACTCCGTGGCGTGTTCAAGGGCGTACAGCGGTTCCGGGGAGGATCCCAATCGGACCCTGCCCCCTCGGACCTCGAGCGCCACCACGCTAAGGTGGTGAAGCATCTCATCGACGAGGAACCGGTCCCTTTGCTCGGTCTCTTTCATAACGGAACCTTCTCGGCCTCAACTTGGGGTGCGATCGCCCAGTGCAGACCCCCGACGTTCACGAGGTCCACGCGACGCCCCATCGTGGCGCGGAGGTCCACGATCAAGCTCGCCTTGCCCAACAACGAAACCGGCCTTCTCCAGCTAACCATGAGGTCCACGTCGCTCGTGGCGCTCGCCTCGCGGCGACGGACCGAGCCGAAGACCCAGAACTGTCTAACACCATGCTTCCGACCCAGTCGCAAGATCGCCGTCCGATGCGGCGCGACGATCTCTTCGATCCCGAGGCCCTGCCCCAGGACGACGGGACGGACCTTCGGGGTCCTCCAGAGCCGAGACTTGCATCGCGGACACATGCGGGGATACTGGCGGCGCATCCGCCACGTGTAGATGCATCGGTAACAGTGGCCGAGCCTGACCTTTCGCTTGGTCATAGCTTCCGAACACG
>JASHZW010000036.1 GCA_030042335.1 Nitrososphaerales archaeon | reverse complement strand
ATCTTTCACCCGGACGTCCTACACGAGCAATAAGCATTGACGACGCGCAGCGAAGACGTGTTCGGGGTCCCAGAAGCGAGAAATAACGTCGTTATCGCCTGGAACGGCGTTCCATCTCCCGTAGGAACCCGGGTTCCTAGGGGTTCCTTTTGCCCGCTCCACTCCTTACTGCAGACCATGAAAAAATCATACGCCTTAGGAATCGGAATCGCAGTGGTCCTCGTCATCACCTTGGCGGTGGCGGGGTTTGCAGCACTGAATTCAAGTCCGACGACAAGCACCTCGGTGGGTGCGACTTCGAGCACCACCAGTACAAGTCTGGGCGCGACCTCGAGCACAGGCCAAAGCGTTGGTGCCGGCCAGAGCTCGACCTCAAGCGCCCTGAGTACAAATGGTGGTGACTTTGCAGTGATGGCCACCGACCCTCCGGTAGCGGCCTCGGGAGTCAGCAGCGCTACGGTCACCTATGACGGGCTGGCCGTCCACAGCGCCGGGAGCTCCTCCGCGAGCGGATGGACCGAGATCGACGCGTCCGGGACCATCAACCTGATGAGTTCCGTGAACATCAGCCAGACCATCGCGTCCACCCAAGTCCAGAGCGGGACCTACAACATGGTGGCAATGAATGTCACCTCAGGGACGGTCGTCTACCACGGTCAGACCTATACCGCGGCAATAGCCTCGGGTGACATACAGGTCAACCTGAACAGCAACGTCCAAGTCAACAGCAGCACTTCCAGCGCGGCAATCATAGACCTCAGGACCTTCGTCATCAACGCGGGCAACACCTCGAACCCACAGTTCGTCATCGCCGCCTCAGCACAGGCCACATCCGTACCCAGCAGCGACGTGACCACGGCCTCGCTCCAAGTGGGCTCCACATCGAGCCTCCAGGGACAGGCGTGGTGGGCCACCTTCCAGGCCCAGACCTCGACCAAAGTCAGCATCACATCGGCGACCCTGACGGCCGGCTCGCTCAGCCTCCAGCTGGGCAACTCCGGTAACGCCAGCGGGGACGTCCAGACGGTGGTCGTCACCCCAGTGTCCGCGGGGGCAACCGCGAACACCTCCCTTCCAGCGACCCTCTCCGGCTCTGCCGTCTTTACGGTGAGCGGCAGCGGCTCCGCGCAGGAGTCCAACACCCTTCAGGGTGCGATACTCCTGAACAGCACAGGAACCATCATCGCCGCCGGCTCGACGACTAGCGTCGGCTTCACCGGGACGGTATCCCTGAGCTTCGGCCCTGGGGCAATCCAGGTCTCGGGAGTCGTCCCTGGCCAGACCTACCTCATCACCGTGATGGGGACGAACACATTCGCGAACGCAGTGGTGGTGGCCCAATGAGGGCCCCACTCCTGAAATTTTTTCAGGTTCGTCAGACCGTGAACGCAATTCCTGGCTGGAACCGGCGTTCCAATGGGTTCCTTATGCATCCCGGAAGGCATACGGGTGGCATGAAAGGGATTTCGAAGGCCTCGGTGGGGGTAGTGGTGGCCCTCGCGCTGCTCGGCGCAGCGCTGGTACCACATGCCTTCGCCACAGCAAACCCGACCGCGCAGCTGCAGTCTCAGGTGCAGGTAGCAGAGTCGGGGCAGACTTACGCATCTGGGCTTCTGGTGCAGGCCATAGCCAACCACCTCGACGTGGCGTCGTCGGAGGCCTTGGTCGCCTCTGGCAACTCCTCGCTAGCGCAGGCGCAGCTGGCTCTGACGTCGGGGACCAACGTGACCGCCGGACTACAGGAAGCGGCCGCAGCCATCAAGGACTTCGCTGCCGCCTCCGTCTCGCTCGGGGCGGCCCTGCAGTCGGCAGGACTGACCGCCTCGGTTGACGTGCAGAGCGAACAGGGAGCGATCGCATCCCTGAACTCGACAGCAAGCGCAATGTCGGCGGTCATCGCGAACGCCTGTACGACCACAAACGTCAACTCTACCGAGGCGGCCGCTTTCGCGGCCATCTGCGCGGCGGGCAAAGCCGATGTCTCCGGGGCCTTCGCTGCGCTCGCAAAGGCATCCACAGCCAGCAGTATCGCCGCCTCCGAGGTCCTCACTGCCCAGGCGCAGGGTAACCTCTCGGCCGCGACGACCGCCATCACCCAGCTTGCGGGCTACGGTTACGCCGCAAGAGCCAGCGCCTTCATAGAAGGCCCTCTGGCAAGCCTGACGGCCGCCGCCAACAGCACGGTAACGACCCAAGACCACCTCTCGACCGAATACGCCGACCTTGCCTCCAGCTTCCAGACTACGGCGACAGCGGTCGACGCTGGTTCCGCAAACGCGGCGCTCGGCGCCTCAACGGTCTCGAACGACGTCGCGTCTCTGAACTTCCCATCCATGGACACCGCTATCAGTACTCAGGAGAGCACCCTAGCTTCGATCAGTTCCAGCTTGAATCTGTTCGACCAGCAGATACCAGCCACCCTCCCGGGCACAACGATCTCAGCTATCCAGGCGGACATCGCGGCATCCCAAAGAGCACTCTCCATCTACGACTCAGACATGCAGACCTCTGTCGCCGAGGCAGCTTCGTTCTCCCAAGTCACCGTAGCAGGCGTCCAGGGAAACTCGTCCCTGATAGCCAGCCAGGCTGAACAGACGGTATCTGATGGGACAGCCTTCAGTACCTCCCTGTCCACGCTACAGCAAGAGGTGAGCACGGTAGCGGCACAGTTCCCGCTGCTGACCATCCTCGCGACGTGGAGTACGACCCTCAGTTCGGAGCAGCAGAGCGCATCTTCAGGTTCGGCGGCCGTGGACGCGTCTATCGACTCTGTCACGGCGGAGCTGACCACACTCTCGTCGGATGTCTCGACCATGACCACGGCGCTCGACACGGCGGCACAGCTGCAAGTCAGCACAGCCCTGATCCAGAACGCGTCGACCCTTTCCAGCTCGGAGACGGTACTCCTGAACGCATCGGCCAGCGCGGACCTCGCTCAGGCCGCCTCGTCACTGCAGACGACGGCCAGCCAGGTGAGCGCCTTCTCGACAGTGTCGCAGGCGGTGCTCAAAATGGAGGTGGGACAGATGGCCTCGGCCAGCCAGTCCCTCTCGTCGGAAGGTGCCTCGCTCAAGTCGCAGGTCACGACAAGCGCGAACCTGCTGACCACCGCTTCGGCGGCGGTCGGGTCAGACGCACAGTGGCGCGCCAACGCACTGAGCATGGGGACGGCAGACGTCCAGCAGGCCGTTTCGCTCTTCGACGAGCAGAACGTGTCGGCGGGTGCAAGTCTATTCGTGCAGGCATCGGCGGAGTTCCAACTGGCAGCCCAGCAGGCGTAGATTACGCCTGCTTCTCCCTGTTTTTCACGAGTTCTATCTGGTTCAGCGTCCCGACCTTGGTTATCTTCACGTAGCCCAGCCTCTCCAGACGCTTGATTTGCCTCCACGTCGAAGTCTTGGGCAGGACAAACCTCGTCCTGATGTCTGACTCGAACACCTTGCCGCCTTTCTCTGAGATGAAGTTCAGGACCTGTACATCGTCCGGCCTAAGGTCCGTGCCGCTGACGTCCGTACCGGAACCGCGACGTCTGAAGTAGAGGAAGACTCCAGCGAACGAGGCCACGATCAACAGCGCCGCGAGATAGAGATAGTCGGAGGTGCTCGAAGAAGATGGCGTGGTCACCGCCGTGGCGGAGGTCGTCGTCGAAAGCGCGGAGGAAGACGACGTCGTCTGACCCGAGGCGGAAGAGGTAGAAGAGGCCGAACTGACGGAGACCGAGCTCGAGGTCGTCGAAGACAGCGTCTGCACCGATACGGGGACACCGTACTCGACCTCCCAGCTGCTCGGACCAAGCGTGAGTGTAGGCGAGGTTCCTTGCTGCGAGATGGAGGTCGGGGTCCCCGAGACAGAGATTACGGTCGAGCCCGGGGGCAGCACCACGGTCGAGTTGTACTGTGCCGTGAAGTTGAGCGTCCAGACGGTCCCCTGCTTGTCCGTGAGCGCGTCTGTATAGTACTGAAGCTTCATCGAGGTCGCTCCCAAGGTGTAGACCGTGACGTTGGAGCCAGCTACCTGATACTGGAGTGGCGATCCGTTCTGGTCTGTGACGACTAGGTAGCTGATTATCGGGCTCAGAAGCCCTACAGTGACCGAAACGGTGCTCGAGCTCGTCGCGAAAGTCTGTGATATCATCGCAGACCCGTCGTCGGCCACGTCTATCGTAAGGGACTGGCTCGTCGGCTGCGTCGAAGCTGCCTGGGCGTGGGGAGTCAGAAGAAGCGCGATTGCGATGAACGCCGCTAGCATCATGCGACCGGCAGTGCGGTGCAACCACACATGACGCGAAAAACTGGTTAATATTCCCCATTGAAAGGTTCCGCCACTTGGGACTCCTCCGGAGCGCCGGAGCCACCGGAGCCTAGATCGAGCCTAGCGCCGAAGGAATATGTCCCGTCACGATCAGCGCTACGAGCGCCATCCAGAAGATGACGGCAAGTACCACAGGCGGCCAGAATGCCGCCTTCGACGTCTTGTGATGAAAGGCGACCGCCCCCACGATTATCCCGATGAAACCACCGGCAAGGGCTGTCAGCCAGAGCGTTTTCTCGCTGATTCTCGTGCCCCACCCGAACCTCGCCATCGCCTTGTCGATGCCCATAACCGCGAAAGCGATCGCCCCGGTGATCAGGAACCAGGAAAGGATGTTGGGTATCGTGAGAAGGCTGGAGAGCGGCATACCGACTGGGAATCCGGCAGGGTATAAGAGCAGGCACGAGGTCAGTCGAAGAACTCGTTCTGCAGCTCTTCGAGTATTTTCCTCACTGTCAGCTCCCTCAGGTTGAGGGACTCGGAGATGCTATCGGCCGTCCTGTCGTGCTCATCCAGGATGTGGAAGAGTACCCTCCTCTTGTCGAGCTCGAGCTTGGTGGCTATCATCGCGGCCTCGTGCATCGCGCGGTTCCTGACCGCCAGCAGGGCCATCCTCTCATCCTCCATCTGCCTCATCTTGGAGTCTACTTCCTCGAGGATCTCAGCGAGGCGCGATAGCTTCTCGCTGTCCTTGCCCCTGCTCATCGTCTCGTCGACGCGACCGAGGAGCTGACTGGCCGTCTGCTTGGAACTCCCGGCTCTCTGGGCGTCTATGTTCATACCCCTCTCGATGAACATGTTCGGACCGACATCCATCGTTATCGAGACGCTCCTGGAGAGCGAGTATCTCCTGCGTCGCGGGCCGCTGGGACTCTCCTCGCTCGTCGAGGTTATCAGACCGGCTTCCTCCATTATCGCCAGGTGTTTCGCGACCAAGGGCTGACCGAGCCCCAGCTCTTTGGAGAGCTGCAACGCGTAGCCCGGCTCCTGCGCGAGCCGCCTGATTATCTTCCGTCTGACCGGGTTCTCCATCACCTGCAGGAGTGCGTCGAGCTCTTCGTGGTCCATCTTTACTCACTAAACAAAAAACGGGGGCACCTAGTTGAGGTGCACCCTTCTTGCCGCGTCCTTCGACCTGGGCTCCGCCTTGCGGAGCTTCAGCTCGAGGATTCCATTTTTCATGGTCCCGTCTACCTTTCCGGATAGGACTTGCTCTGGGAGTGTCAGGTATCTGTGGAAGTAGGTGTAGGTGCTCTGTGAGCCGTTGGAGTTCTTCTCCTCAGACCTCTTCTGAGCCTTCAGCTCCACAGCGTTGGAGGTGACATATACCTCGACGTCCTTCTTCTCAAGACCCGGCAGTTCTGCCGTCAGTGAGAAGTGGTCGCCGCGGTCCTGGATCTCCGTCCTAGGCTGCTTGGCGAGGCCGCTGGAGAACGGGCTGTTGTTGCCGCGGAAGAGCGGCCCCATCAGTTCCTCGAACGGCGCCATGAGTTCCTGGAAGTAGCTTGGAACGCCCAAGCTGGGTAGTGTCAGTGCTGTTGAATCCTGTCCTTTGGGTGTGCGGGGCTTCTTGTTGTTCTTTTCTGCCAACTGTATCACGTTTGGTATATCACCCAGAGTAGTATACTTATATAAATATTCCTGTTGACCTCTCGATGAACCCCGGAGAGCGCCCCTCAAGGGTGTCCTAGCCGTTTATTATGTGGGCTGACCCTGTTTCTAGAGGCTTGTCGCTCGCTGGCAGGGTGAGGGTCGGGTGCAGCGGCTGGTCGTACAAGGACTGGGCAGGCCCGTTCTACGCCAAGGACCTCCCGGCGGGAGAGTACCTCAGCTTCTATTCGAGGGTCTTCGACTGCGTCGAGGTCGACTCCAGTTTCTACCGCATACCAAGCGCCTCGATGGTCCAGCGCTGGAAGACCATCACCCCCGACGGTTTCGTCTTCTCACCGAAGCTGCCTCGCCGCATCACCCACGAGAAGAAGCTCGTCGATTTCGAGAGCACTCTGACCTATTTCTACTCCGTCGTTGGCAAGCTCGGACCCAAGCTGGGACCTATCGTGGCCCAGCTCCCTCCCTCGATCAAGGTCGAGAAACATGCTGAAGCGATGGAGAAGTTCGTCGGCGCCCTGAACCCCAAGTACAGGCACGCCATAGAGTTCAGGCACAAGTCGTGGTTCAAGCCCGAGACATACAAGTTGCTCCGGGACCGCAACGTCGCGATGGTCTGGTCGCTCAACGACTACCTAGAGACCCCCGCCGAGGTCACGGCCGACTTCACGTACGTGCGGATGGTGGGCGAGCACGACGAGATAACGACGTTTGGATCAATCCAGAAGGAGCGCAAGGACGAGATGGCCAAGTGGGCGCACAACCTCGAGGAGAAGGGCGAGTCGTTCGAGAGCGGCTACGTCTTCTTCAACAACCACTTCGCCGGCTTCGGCCCCGAGTCGGTGAACGAGTTCAGGCGCCTCCTCGGCATGATGGAGGCGAACTGGGAGGAGAAGAGGGACTCCGAGCCGCAACAGGGGACCCTGACAGGTTTCCAGTGAGATGCAGGGCCAGAGACCCCGGACGATTTTCCATGTCGACCTGGACGCGTTCTACGTCTCGGTCGAGGTCAGGGAGGACCCGAAGCTACACGGTCTCCCGGTTGTCGTAGGTGCAGACCCGGAGCAGGGAAAGGGGCGGGGCGTCGTCGTCGCCTGCTCCTACGAGGCGAGGAAGTTCGGGCTGAGATCGGGCATGCCCATCTCCAGGGCCTGGAAGCTGTGCCCCACTGCAGCCTATCTCCACCCCAACTTCAAGCTCTACGAGCGAGTCTCGAGAGAGGTGATGCAGACGCTCCGGGACTTCGCCGACTCGTTCGAGCAGACGGGGATAGACGAGGCCTTCCTCGACGTGAGCCAGCGCGTCAACGATATCGGCGAAGCCAAGGAACTCGCATTCGTTATCAAAAGGACGGTGAAGGATGTACACGGACTCACCTGCTCTGTAGGGATAGGGCCGAACAAGTCGGTCGCGAAGATAGCCTCCGACCTGCAAAAGCCGGACGGACTTACCGTGGTGCCTCCGGGTCACGCCGCGCGGTTCCTTGCTCCTCTGCCTGTTTCCGTGATATCAGGAGTGGGCACCAAGACCCGGGCCTTCCTTAACGATCACGGAGTGGAGACCATCGGGCAACTCCAGGCCGTGCCGGGCAAGCAGCTGCTGGAATGGTTCGGGAAGACGGGGGTGTGGCTGTGGGGCGTCGCCCACGCGCAGGAACAGATCCCGGTGCGCTCAAGAGATATGCCCAAGTCGCTAAGCGTCGAGCGCACATTCAGGAACGACGTCAAGGACTTCACCCTCGTCTACTCCGAGGCGCGCGACGCGGCTCGGGAGCTCTCCGAGAGGCTCCGCGAGGGTGGTTTTACCTTCAGGGTCGCCGGGATAAAGATCAGATTCCAGGGGTTCGAGACACACACGAGGGAGAGGACTCTCCCGAGCCACACCGACAGCGAAACATCCTTGCAGGAGAACGCCGAGAGTCTCCTAAGGGAGTTCGAGAACAGAGGCGAACCGGTGAGGCTGGTGGGCATCCGGGTAGCCTCGATAGCGAAGAAAGTATAGTGAAGAAAGAGTAGTATCCTTCTTTCAATGCCGGCGAAATACGCTGCCGTGGGCTCGCCGTTGTGGCACACGCGAGGGTCAGTCCGCCTACGAGGAGTGAAGATTCCTAGCGGGAGGGCTGCGCGAGCCTGTCCGGAGGGCTCTGCAGACGAGCGTGGAATTTGGTATCAATTATGGAGACATCTCGGAAATGCCGTAAATATCTCCGGCACACGTTCGTCGACCATGTCCTGCGGCGGGTACGGATGTAAAGTGCCGAGCTCTGTCGATGTTTCTACCATTGGAGGTCCGTTCTCCGTATGAGGGTTCCCACCCATCCTCTGGCCAGACTTGTCCTGACGTTGTTTGTGATGTCTCTCATCACGGCGGGGGCTACGGCGGCGATGATGGCCGTCTCGGGTTCCTCCGCGTCTTCCCTCTCTCCTCAATTCAGGGGGCACCCGCCAATCAGTTCCGGCTTTGACGAGCAGATTGGTCTCACGTTCACCCAGAACTTCACCTCGATATCCTACAACGTCACGGCCGTAGAGCAGACCGACCCGACGCTTGGGACCGGACCCGGCTACTTGGTCAGCGGGCTAACCAACACCAGCTACTGGTACCAGGTTGGCTTATCGTGGGACTGGAGTCCGGGAGCCGGCTTCGCAATGAGCTACGAGGTCTTCAATCCAGAGGGCCAGTCGGTCTTCCCGGTCAACGGGGGCGGTGGTCTCGCGTCCTTCTCTGGACCGATAAACCCGGGAGACAACGTGACGCTCAGCCTCTACTTCAGTTCTGGCTCGGTCGTCATGGCAGCCAGGGACACGAGCACGGGCGCTTCCGCCCAGGAGACGTACTCCGCTCAGGGTGGCGGCCTCTTCGTGGGCGAGCCGAACAGCGACGCCAACAGTATCGGCTTCTTCACCGGACTCATGACGGAATGGTACCACGGCGAGCCCTACTACAACAATGAGGCCGAGGTCCTCTATACGACCGTCACCCCCATCACGTCCGCTTGGATGTGGATGGACGAGTTCAATGCCGATAACGGGCAGCTGGTCTTCGCATCCAACGCAACGACCATCAGCTCCTACGGGTCCGACCCATCACAACTGCAGGAGTTCTCGTACAGCGGTATCACCGAGTACAGTAGCGCAGGCGCGTTCGTCACCGGGGCGTTGTCGACCTCCAGTTCCGGAACTGGCAACTCTACGTCCACGGTCACGAGCACTGACACCGTGACCAGTACCGTCACGTCGGCCGTAGGCGCCGGCACCACCGCCACGGAGACGGTGACCACTACTGTACCCACGACCGTCACGGTCACCTCGACCTCGACTTCCACCGTGACCACGACCACCCCAAGCACAACGACCGTGACCACGCAGCCACCTACGGTGACGGATACGACGACCTCGACATCTCCGCCGACGACGCAGACCGTCACCGACACCACGACTTCCACTGCGACGCAGACCCTCACGGCGAGCTCCTTCGCGGGTCTGCCACTATGGGCCTACCTTCTCATGGGGATAGTCCTCGTCGTCGGTCTCGCGCTGGGGTATCTCTCGAGGAGAACTTCCCCGGCTGCGACCGAGAACCAGCCGCCGAGTGCCTGGTAGTACAACTTACATTCTCACCTAGGATTGTTTCGGTCGATGGCTCGCTCGCGCCTTAATGCGTGGGATAGTATTGCAAGCGATGGACAAACTGGAGGAGCTTACGGTCACTATCAGGAGGATAGAGGTGTGCGCGGTTAGCAAGTCCGCTTCCGGTATTCCGAGGGCCGAACTCCTGCTGACCGAGCGGAGTGAGGGTGTGGTCACCGACAGAATCGTCATCGGAGAGAAGAGCGTCCGCGTGCTCGGCCTCAGAAGATAAGAGCGGTCTGTCTCTTCATGGAGGCAAAACCTTGTCGCCGAAGAAGCTGATGACGCGAGCCCTGATCCTCCATATGGCGACGTAGACCGGAATCCTCGACACAGGAGGGTCGTAGAAATGAAACGCCGGCCGACGCAGCGGGCGATTGTTGCGCTAGTGTAATAAACCGGCCTTCCACGATGTCCGGCGCAGGTTAGATGACGCTCAGGGGAGACATCGCCGAATCCTTCAGGACCAAGGGCCTGACATTCGTGTCGCTGAACGAATCCGCAGCGAATCCCGAGGGCTCGACTCTGATCTACACCGACGCGTCGGGCAAGCAGACTACCAAGGAGATAGCCATCAGGCTTGAAGAACTCGAAGACACCATCGAGGCCCTAGACGCAATAGACCCCGAAGATATCGCGAACTTCCTTCTTCAGTGAACTCGCTCTACTTGTTCCTGTGCAGTATATCGTATCTCTTCTTCGGTCCCTTGTAGTGCTCGTTCCTCGGGCAGTAGGGACCGCACTTCTGGTTGGCTGCGTGGTTGTGCCCCTTCACCTCTTCCTTTTCCTCGTGTTTGTGGGAGGCCAATCGCACGATGTGCCCTAACCGGTCCCTAATAAACAGGGCAATTCTTGCGGGAGATTTACGGCGATCATTCGCCTTCGAAGATCACGGCACGAAGACCGCCGCTGCGACCGTAGATGTCCAGAGGCCGTTCTTGTCACCGGTAGCTGACTGCGTGACGTTCATCGTCTTTATGATCATCCCGCTCGACTTGAAGACCTGTTCCCTCTCCCGCCAGGCTGTCTCCGGGTTGAACTCGACCCCCATCACCGTTGCGAGCATCGTCGCGGCCAGGTCCTCCGCGTACTCCCCGGCGACCTCCTCCGTCTGACCAAAGGTGTGATGCTCCGAGATGTAGCCGTGCTGGGTCCTCTGCGAAGGGAATGCCAGCCCTATCGCCGAGGCGAGAAGCCTGTGAGGCTCGTTCGTGGCGTTCCTTGCCAGCACGACGAAGGTTATCTCGCCGGCTTTCAGCAACGTCCTGCCCTTCTCCCTTGGCAATAGTTTGCATCCGGGCGGGATTATGCTCGATACCGGGACCAGATTGCAGTGTTGTATCCCGGCGTCCCTGAGCGCCAGCTCAAAGGACTGGAGCTGTTCCTTGTGCTTCCCTACGCCCTTCGTCAGGAAGAACTTCTTCGGAATCACACCATTCCCCTGTCTGCCACCCCGCTTTTAGTATGCTGCGGATTGCCAGCACCTGCACGGCGCTTTTACCGGGCCGCTTTAGGATGCCAGAGTGATCGAGGTAACCTGGAGGTAGACCTCGGAGGTGGTGGTCTGTCCATCCGACGTGCTGCTGTCAGAGATGTGCTCGTATGTCACGAGAGGCAGGCTGGCGCCACTTGGCGTTCCCACCGAGAAGCCGAACGCGGTGATCGTCGTGGTGACTCCGTCGCACCCCGTCTCCGTCTCTGGGAGATTGTTCGCCGAGTAGCTCGTAACCTTGACCTGCGTCGGCCCGATGCTCTGGGTGGACGTGCCGGTTACATGGAAGTAGCTGGTGGTCGTGTACTGTCCGATAGCTGCGTCCGCTTGAATCTGGAGCGTGAACGCTGCGAAGACTCCCACGGTCAGCTCCTGCGCTTCCGAGCCGGTGATGTTCTGACCATCGACGTTGACGGCGGATACGGTGCCATCCGTTTGCACCCACACTGTGTATGTCGCGTTGTATCCGGACGAAGACTCGGTGACGTTGATCTTGTACGTGGTTGAGCTAGCGTAGATTGTCGAGTAACTGAAGGTCCCGGAGTAGCTCGTCGGTGTCGATCCAGTGGTCGAGCTCGAGGCATTGAAAACGGTGGTCATCGCCGAATAGGCGCTCAGTAGGGGAACCACATCTTCGCTGGCGGTCGAAGAGGCCGTCGTGGATACGGACGTGGTCGAACACTCGCTCGTCGTACCTGTGTTTGAGGTGGTCGACGAAGTTGTGCTGGTCGTGCTGCCCGCGCTGCTCGTGGTTGTACTCGCGCTCGCGGCGGTGCTGGTGCTTGTCGTAGGCAAGGTAGTCGTCGACGTCGATGTCGTCGAGGCGGTCGAGGTCGTCGTCGTGCTCGAACTTGTCACCTGTGACGATGTCGTGACTGGCTGAGAAGACGAAGTCGTCTGAACCGTTGAACTCGTGGTAGTGCTCGTAGTACTAGTCGTGCTCGTCGAAGACGTTGTCGACGACGTCGGACTCGAACTGGAGGAGCTCAGGACCGCATAAGCCCCCACCGCAGCTACTGCCACAATTACGATTACGATAGCAACTATTACGGCGGGCGCAATTCCCTTTCTTTCGCGTCGCATGACACCGAGGGTTTGTTTCGAAATACTATTTATGCGCTACATGCTGTGCTCGTATTTTCGAGGTCCCAAAGGCCAATTCCAAACAATTCTCTACCAAAAGAAGCCGCAATGCACGAATTTTGGACTCTGGGCGCAACAAATGGTCTTGCGAAAGATATCTAAAGGTACGAAATGTTTCGCATACCCGTGGACGAGATCGTCAGGCTCGACGAGAACGACGCCGCCGAAGTCCACGAACTGCTTAAGATTGCGTGGCGGGATACCTACACGAGCCTCTTCCCGGAAGCTCTAATCCTCGAAGCGGAGAGGACCTGGCACAGCGTCGAGACGCTCAGGCGCCAGATGAAGAACAGGACTGTCCTCTTCGTGGGCTACAAGGAAGGAAACAGGATCCTCGGCATGGCGAGAGCAGCAATGGCCGACACCGACACACTCAGGATATA
>JASHZW010000035.1 GCA_030042335.1 Nitrososphaerales archaeon | reverse complement strand
TGCAGCTCCACGAGCTTCAGGAGCTCCATCGCGTGTGGCTTCGAGTCGCTCCTGGGTATGCCGTAGAGGTCGGCGCAGAGTATGATGTTCTGCATCCCGGTCATGTCCTCGTCCGCCGTGTATTCCTGGGGCACGATTCCGACATTCCTCCGGACGTCATTCGCGTGCTTGTGGACGTCGTAGCCGCATACTATCGCATGTCCCCCGCTCGGGGGAAGCAGCGTCGTGAGCATGTTGATCGTCGTGCTCTTCCCGGCGCCGTTAGGACCCAGGAAGCCGAAGATCTCGCCCTCGTTAATCTGGAAGCTCACGCCATCGACCGCCTTGACCTTGCCATCGTACGTCTTCATGAGACCGTCTACCTTCACTATCGCCTTGTCGGAGACCGTCTTCTGTTCGCTCATCATCGTAATGGTCACTTCCTGCTCCTTGCCTCTACCTGAGGCTTCATCTCCTTCAGGACGCGGTTAGCCCACTCGAGCTGCCGCTCCAGGTTCAGGATGTACTCCCGCAGTATGTACTCCCTGTCCTTCGGGGGGATGAGGTCCATCTTGGTCGAGACTATCTCCTGCGCCAGCTCGAACTGACCCTTGGTCCCCTCGCTCATGAAACGGGTGAGGTGCTCCGGTCGTATCAGTTCCAGGAACAGCCTCCTCATAGCCATCATGTTCCTGCCGGAGTTCATGAACATCTTCTCGTCTTCCTTGATCGCTTCCAATCCCTCCGCCGTAATCGTGTAGACTTTCCTGTCGGCCCCTCTGCTGCCCTCGTTCGCCTTGATGTACCCCTTCGCCACCAGCTTCTTCAGGATCGGGTATATCGACCCCGCTCCAGGTCTCCATGCGCCGTCGGTCTTGCTCTCGATGTCCTGAAGTATCTCGTAGCCATGGCATGGGTTCTGCGCTATCTTGCGGAGCATGTAGTGAAGCAACAGACCCCTGGGTGCTCCCTGCGGGTGCGTCAGCGATTTGCCGTCTTCACGTTGGGCCAACTTTTTCGAAGCGACTGCCGCAACCGAGGTATATACAGATATCGCATTGGATATAGTTTCGACACTTTTCCGGATAAGTTTAATTGTCCGCGGGAGATGTTTCGGCCGATTTGACCACGCACCTGGGGAGCGCGGACGACCCGACTCTGACCGATACCTTCGGTCGCCACGCTCACAAGCTCAGGATGTCGGTCACCGACCGCTGCAACTTCAGGTGCGACTTCTGTATGCCTCAGGACCCCAAGTGGATGGAGACCTCGAACCTGCTGACCTTCGACGAGCTGACCCGCGTCGCGACCATACTCGCCCGGCTGGGGGTCACGAACATCAGGCTCAGTGGTGGCGAACCCCTGATGCGCAGACGCGTAGAGGACCTCGTGGGTTCGTTGAGGGCTATCCCGGGGATAAGGGCGGTCGGCATGACCACCAATGGTGTCCTCCTCAAGGACAAGGCCAAAGTGTTGAAGGAAAAGGGTCTGCACTGCGTGACGCTGAGCATTCACAGCCTGAAGCCGGAGAGATACCACCAGATCACCGGCACGAAGGACGTCTTCTGGAGGGTCATGGAGGGTCTCGAGGAAGCCAGGAACGCGGGTTTCGAACGCGTCAAAGTCAACTGCGTCGTCACCAGGGGCTGTAACGAGGACGAGGTGCAGGACTTCGCCAGGCTAGCTCACGACGCGGAGGTCTCCGTCAGGTTCATCGAGTACATGCCATTCGACGGTTCGAAGGTGTGGGACCCGGGACTGGTCGTCAGCGGGGAGGAGATTATCCGCTCTGTGGAGAAAGAGTATCCTCTGGTGCCCCTGGAGAGGGAGCGCGGAGCCACCGCGCGGCACTACAGGTTCAGCGACAGTTCGGACGGCGAAGTCGGCGTGATCACCTCTATGACCAACCCCTTCTGCTCGGACTGCGACAGGGTCCGGCTCACCGCAGACGGCAAGGTCGTCCCCTGTCTTTTCAGCAAGCGGGAGCACGACCTGAAGCCCGCGCTTCGTGGAGGTTCGGCAGACTCCGAACTCTCGGACCAGATACGCAGGGCGTTCATGCTCAAGGACGAGGGGGTCGAAAGCATGCTGAGGGACCACGTCGAGCTGAAGCTGGTACGGCCGATGCACACGATAGGCGGCTGACCTTGTCCGTCACAGTCACCCTTCTCTATTTCGGGCAGGCGAGGGACGGCTCCGGCGTGGGGGAGGAGGAATTCCAGGTGCCCGAAGGGACCCGCGTGGAAGACCTGGTCGAGAAGGCAGAGGCCAGGCATCCGCGGCTCAGGCGGATGGCGGGCACGGTGCAGCTTGCTCTCAACGAGGAGATGACGGCCGGCGATGCTATCCTGAAAGAAGGCGACACGGTCGCCATTCTGCCGCCGGTGGCCGGTGGTCGAAGATGAAGCATCGGCTTACCGAGAAGGCCATCGACCCCGAAGAAGTCGTGTCTTCGGTCCGCGGCCCAGAACTGGGAGGCACCGCCGTTTTCATCGGGACGGTGCGCGACAACAGCGAGGCAGGGCGCGTCGACAGGATCCGCTATGAGGCGTATGTGCCCATGGCGGAGAAGAAACTGGCGCAGATAGAGGAGGATGTCCGCTCCCGGTGGCCGGATACGAAGGTCAGGCTCGTCCACAGGGTTGGCGACCTGGACGTGGGCGAGGTGAGCGTCGTCGTCGTGGTCTCCGCTCCGCACAGGGCTGATGCGTTCGAAGCCTGCCGGCTTGCGATAGAGAGGATAAAGCGCGAGGTGCCCATCTGGAAGAAGGAGAGGCTGGCTGATGGCAGCGAGGCGTGGGTCCAGGGACATGGTGTGACGGCCCCGGGACCGCGGCGGGGAGCGAGGTAGTCTGGGATGACGAAGAGGCTCGTCGAGTACGTCTCCCTCGACCAGGCGCTCAAAATCCTGAAACGGAACACGCGGGCATCCCCGAAGAAGGAGCCGGTGCCGGTTGGCCAGGCCTATCGCCGGGTTCTCTACGAGGATATCGTATCCGCGAGGAACATACCCGAGCGGGACAGCGCACACATGGACGGATATGCCGTCAGGGTCTCGGACCTCGCCGGTGCCTCAGAGACGAGCCCGGTGAGACTCAGGTTCGTCAAGGGAAGCCCGCTCGGCGTCGTGCCAAGGAGGTCCGTAAAGAAAGGGGAGGCCCAGACCATCCTCACCGGAGGTTTCATGCCCAAAGGTGCGGACGCCGTGGTCCAAGTCGAACATACGACCAGGTCTGGTCGCGGCGTTCTCTTCACCCGAGCGCCGTCTGCAGGCGAGTTCGTCTACGCGGCCGGTCGCGACGTCGCGAAAGGGGACGTCGTGATCCGCAGGGGGAGGTCCCTCACAGGGGCGCACGTGGTGCTCCTCGGATCCCTGCGCGTCGCAAAGGTCCCCGTCTACGCCAGACCCAGGGTCGCGATACTCCCCACCGGTAACGAGCTGACCGAGGACATCAAGGACGAGAGACCGGGCAGAATCTACGAGACTCACAGCTACCTGCTTTCCCGGCTGATCGAGGGCGCCGGAGGCCTCCCAGTGCTCATGCCCATAGCGAAGGACGACGTGGGGCAGATCGGCGCATCCTTGAGGGGCGCGCTCAAGGCTTCCGACCTCGTGCTGACGCTCGCCGGGTCGTCGGTCGGAGAGGCGGACCTTACGGAGACCGCCATCAACGCCCTCGGCAGGCCGGGGGTTCTGGTCCACGGCATGAAGGTCCACCG
>JASHZW010000034.1 GCA_030042335.1 Nitrososphaerales archaeon | reverse complement strand
CGCAGGGCCAAGGTCCTGACACGGACCCCCACTTCTCGCGGGGGACACCCCTTGGCGAAGGTCGAAGGCGTTCTAGAAGGGCAGCCTCGCCTTGAGGACTATGATAGCGACGGCCCCCACTATCAGCACGCCTCCGAAGTACTGCAGCGGGGTCAGGATCACGCCGAGCAGGAGGTACGAAGCGATAGCAGCGATTATCGGCTCTATCGCCGAGATTATCCCCGCCTCGGTTGGCGTTATGTGCTCGAGCCCCCTGAAGTAGAGCAGGAAGCTCGTCAGCGACCCCCCTATTATCACGAACCCGGCCAGCATTAGCAGGACCGGCAGACCTCCGTCGACCGCGGGGACCGAGTAGCCGGACAGGCTCGGAATACCCACCGGGAAGGCCGCCAAGCTCCCGAAGAGGAAGCCCCACGTCGTAACTCTCACCGTCCCGAAGGCTTTGAGCAGTCGCTTCGAGGCTATGATGTAGTAGGCGGAGGCCGCCGCAGCGCCGAGCCCGCCGGCGAGGGCGACAGGGCTGATCGCTAGAGCAAGCGACCCGTTGGCCTGTCCCGCGACGAGCTCGGTCGTGCCTATCATGGCTATGACCACGGCGAGGAGGCCCGACACCGTCACTTTGGCCTGCCTGCGCGCGTACTCGTAGGCTGCGATCATCGGCATACAGAGGAAGGAGAGAAGGCTGCCCGTGGCAGCGTTCGAGTAGGCGATCGAGATGAAGTACGTGATCTGCGCCATCCACAGGCCGCAGAAGGAGAAGACGAGGAACGTTCCCAGGAGCTCCTTCGGTCTCGCCGGCTTGAAGATAACATAGAGGATCAGCCCTGCGACTGGCATCCTGATGGCGATGAGCGCCTCCGGAGGTACCTTGAAGTTGTCGAGGACGACCTGGACGGCGACGGCGGAGATCCCCCAAAGGGAGGAAGCAGCTATGGCTGACGCGAGCGCACGCCCTCTGGGGCCGCCGCCGGAGACCGCGCTGGTCGTCATGTTCAGCGAGTCTTCTCTATGATGAAGTGAAAGAGGTTGCCCTCCTTCCGCGTCTCCAGAATCTCCTGATGCGTCCTGTCGCTCCACGCCAGGAGCTCCACCTCTGCCGTGCTCTCATCCGAGACGAGATGGACGACGGTGCCCTTCGGGGCGCGCGCGATGAGGTCGTCGAGTTTCACCAGGACACCGGCGCACTCCGAGCCTATCTCGTACATCTCGTAGTCGGGGAACGCGGCGAAACACCTGACCCTGAACTCATCGATGCGGCGCTCGAGGGCGCCTCTCGCCGAACCGATATGCAGCAGCGTCTTCTTCTCCTCCGGCTGCATCGGGGCCACCTTCGCGAACCAGCCCCTGCCATACGGGTCGCGGTTCAGCAGCTTCGGTTCCTGGTTTAGTAGCGCGTTCACCGCGGTTACCCTTCCGGTGAGAGGCGAGCGGACCGTGTCGAAGTGCCTTGGACCCTCGATCGAGCCGAGGCTCTTGCCACGCTCGACGACCGTGCCCACCGGCTTGAAGGAGACCGACGTCAGCGGCCCGCTGAGCCAGGCGAGGACAGTGTCGACGCCGAGAACCGCCTCCCCATCGGTGAAACGTGCCCAGACGTTCCTCTCCGTGTCGTAGAGGACGTCGTCGGCGAAGAGGCAGTTCTTGATCTTCTGCAAGGTCGAGCGGGTTCTCGCGGACCCGATTTTAAGGCAACGCCTTGGAGACGTAGGGTCCGTCGCGCTCGTATCCGAACTTCCTGTAATACGCGCGCGTCCCGACCGCGCTCGTCACGACCATCCGCTTCGCACCGAACCTCTCCCTGGCGTCCTTCTCCGCCTCGTTCAAGAGGGCGGTCCCGAGCCCCCGGTGCTGCCAGGCGGCGTCGTTCTTGGCTGCCACGGGTACCACCGTTCCATAGACCTTGAGCTCCCTCACCACGCAGGCACCGCGCATCTCCCTCCGGTGCACCCTTTCGGATGGGAGTCTCATCCTTATGAAACCGGCGATCTTCCCCGCCTTTTCATACTCAAAGGAGGCGAAGAGCTCGGTCCCTCCAGACGCCTCGTACTGTTCCTTCACCAGCCCGAGGTCGTCGTCTCCGAGGTCGGCCGGGGAGTCCATCGCCACCTCCCTGCAGCGTATGCAGTTGCACCTCCCGCCCTTCTCGGCGAGCCTCCGGAGGACTAGCTCTCGCAGGTTGCCCGCGTTGGCCCCGGCGATGATGTCCTTCTCGGGTATCTCGCGCATAATCCTCATGATGCGATGCCACTTCGGCACCCGCATCTTCATCTCCGAGAGGAGCTCGACGGCCTGCTCGACGCTGTAAGGGTGGTAGAGGCCAGCTCCATAGAGCTTGGAAAGGGTGGTGTCCCTGACGACGAGAGTAGGGTAGAGCTTCATCATGTCGGGGCGGAACGAGGGATCCTCGAACAGGCGGCCCAGGTCCTCGAGGTCCCAGTCCGGGTTCGAACCCGGCAGACCCGGCATCATGTGTACGCAGACCTTCAAGCCCGCGTCCCTGGCAATCTGGAAGGCCCGCACCGAGTCCTCGACCGTGTGGCCGCGGTTGCTCTCCCTGAGAGGCTCGTCGTGGAGGCTCTGGACGCCTATCTCGAGCCTGGTCACCCCGTACCTGAGCATCAGGTCGATGTGCTCCGGTTCGCACCAGTCGGGCTTCGACTCGATCGTGAGCCCCACACACCTGCTCTCAGCCGTCTCGTTCGCGACCTGGGCTTCTTCGAGCGAGGGCGAGCGGAACCCGTTGAGGCCGTCGTAGACGTTCGTCACGAAGGGGAGCTGATACTCCATCGGGAGCGCGATGAAGGTACCTCCCTCGATGATGGTCTCGGCCTTCGAGGTACTGTGCCCTTTCTCGTAGTATTTCCTGAGGGAGCGCCTGGCCTGAAGGTAGGGGTCGTAGTTCAGCCCGCGGGCGACGTGCTGGCTGGGGCCGTCGGGCATGTAGCTCTGTGGCGTGCCGATGCGCGGCCCCCCGGGGCAGAAGGTACATGTCCCGTGCGGGCAGCTGAAGGGCGCCGAGAATACCGTCACGATGATTATCCCGGACGCGCTGCGCCTGGGATGGATCCTCAGGAGCTCGCTGTAGCGGGCCCGTTCCTTCTCGGGGAGCGTCAGGAGG
This sequence comes from Nitrososphaerales archaeon, assembly GCA_030042335.1. The sequence continues at coordinate 219 of JASHZW010000034.1, read as the reverse complement.
ATGTCGGAGTTGGAGATGAACCTGTCAAGATGATACTTCGCCGCGACCGCCTTCTTCGCCTTCTCGACCTTCGGGCGCTCGTCGAGGTTTCCGGAGAGTATCAGCTCCGCTAGCTCTTGGAGCGCTTCCCGTTCAGGAGCCGAGCGAGATTCGCTCAGACTCGCTGCCAATTCTGTCCGGGCTTTCTCTTGAGAGTGAATCTCTTCACGTAGGTGCGCT
>JASHZW010000033.1 GCA_030042335.1 Nitrososphaerales archaeon | reverse complement strand
ATCGAGCGCGATACTTCGCTCGGTCGGGTGCGGCGGCTGGCACCAGCCGTACACTTCTCACGTACGCCAGGCGGGTGGGACGACCCGATCCTCGTACCGATGGGGTCGAGCGCACCGACCTGGCTCGGCCGCCGGACTCCCTAGCGACAGCGCTGTCGCTGGAGCTTTTTTTGCCAGTCATATTGCTATGCTCCACTTCATAAATAATCGGGCGTGGTGCTGACTGGCATCCCACGTGCCCGGACATCCTCTCGTTTCCCCACACGGCCCGGGTTCCATCGACGTCAAATCTCCGCTGACACTCATAGTCGGGAGAGAGCCGAACGACACCAACTCTGTAGGATATGAAGCGGGACCATATGACTTGGCACCGCGTTGCGGCTTCTGGGACATGAGCCACAAAACTGGTCGGAGAGATTGACAGTGGGACATTGTTACGGAACAATGTCGGTTCGAATCTAAACAACGACTCAGGACCGACGAGCAACTTCTGGCTAGGAAGTGGGCCAGTTTCCATATACTCCGACGCTGTAACCATCGCTAAAGAGAACGGATAGCAGAAATTGCGTTCCTTCTGCGGGTGGGCTGGTCTGTACTGTGCATGTTATCGATTGTGATGATTTAGCCGCAATTGCCACGTGACCCCCAAGTATACCTGGTGTTCCAATCATTGTGCCGTTATCCTCGCCGCCCGTAAGGTTGCTGTTTCCAAATTGGATTGTGCAAGCGTCCGCCACAACGGGAACAGCTTCGTACCCCATATTTGCCACGGTTGCAGTACAGACTACTGAGGTCGAGCTAGGCGATTGACAGTCCACGGCTGCGAGCATAGGCGGCTGTGGTCCGCAGATGCCGAAGCACCCTATGCGGAGTAGGATAGCGCGAGTACGACAAAGGTCGTGATTATTCCTGCTCCGATCGCTAGAAAGGTCGCGGCCAATGCATTGCTGCGGTCGAAGATTCGGCGTGAGAAGGCAGCGGCGAGCGCTGCCAGCCCAAATAGACTGATGCTGAACAACACTACCGGCGTTAGCTCGGCAGAATTGGCTGTAATCACTAGTGCAAGGATAAGCCCGGCCACAAAGAGTAAGCTTGCTGTCGCCGTGAGTGCCTTCAAACTCTACGGTCATGATTTAACCCTCTGCTAATATGCCTGCGGGTTCATGCCGGCGAATACATTTGACCTTCTGGCACATAGCTGCATGTCCAACTGGCGTACTGTGGGTGTCAGGCTGAAGGAGGAGCAGGTGGCAGCACTTAATCTACGGCTCAAGCGACTTGGGTTCGAGACAACGGGTGATTATGCCCGCGCTCTCACTGATTCGCTCGCCGAAGTTGGAGACGACCATGCCCTTATCGATACCCATTGCGGCGAAGCCTATGGCTCCCATCATCGTCATCCAGGACGAGCGTGTTACGAAGCGCAGTAGTAGACCGCGGTAATCGTCATATCGGAGGCACTCGCCACGATGATAGCCGAATAGTCCGTGCCGGTCGACCAGTGATTGAAGCTGCAGGCACCATAGTTGCGCGCGCCTATGAAGTAGGTATCTCCCACCGTGACGGGGGCGGTCAAGGGCGTATAGCCCGACGTGGAGGGCGAACCACTCACTTCGACATAGTAGCCGCTTATCGCAGTCCCGTTCTGGTTCACCGAGTCGATGGTGAGGGTAGTGGGTTCGCAATCATAGACCGCCGTAAATACCGTGGCAGAGCTGGTGGCGGTGAACGTCCGCGGATCGCTGGTGACACCGTCGGACCATTCCGCGAAAGTGCATATTCCGTAGCTGTCCGCGCGCACGCTGTACGTCTGTCCCACCGTCGTGGCGAACGTGTTCGGACTGAAACCCTCAGAGATTATGCTTCCCGTCGAATTGTAGAGTACCGTGCGATAGCCGAGGATGGACGACCCGTCCTGGTTCACAGAGTTGACGGACACGCCGGAACTGGTGGACGTCGTGCAGTCGTAGATTGCCGTGAACGTCATGCTGGTGTTCAGCACCGTGTAGAGTCTCGGATTGGCGACGGACCCGTCTGACCACCTGACAAAGGTACACGCGCCGTAGCTCTCCGCCCCGAGCTCGTACACCTGGCCCCAGGTGATCTTGAAGGTGGTCGGGGAGAAACCTTTGGCAAGGACCGTCCCGTTGTCAGCGTAGAGGACCGTGCGGTAACCGGTGATCGTTGCTCCCTCCGTGTTCTGGCTCAGTATCGTCACCGAGGCCCCGCCCGGCACCGGGTTGAGCTCCGAGTAGTACGACCCGCCGTTCGCCGAAGGCGCCACGCAGTAGATGTCGATGTCGAAGACGATACAGGGCGCATTTCCTATGGGAGCGGGGTAATCCTCTGCGGCAGTCCAGGACCCGACCCCCGAAGGAGAATATTGCGCGTAGTAGACCGAGTCGGACGAAGAGCCGCTCGAGAGTTCCCCTCCCACGCAGTAGATGTAGGAAGACGAAGAGAGCGCGCAGCCCACACCGTAAGCCGAGAGCGGATAGCTCGTCGTATTGCTCCACGCGCTCACGCCCGACGAGGAAAGGCCGGCGTAAAGAACGTCATCGGTCCCCGACGCGTAGCCCGTCTGGGAGTCTGTGGCGGTCGAGCCATCGACACAGTAGACGTAGCCGTCTGAAGCCGAGCACGACAAGCCTATCGTCGAGTGCGTGACGCCCGGCGTCGCGTTGGGATAGTCCTGGGTGCTCGCCCAGTCGCCGATCCCGGACGGGGACACGGGAGCATAGAAGACCAGATCCGAGCTGCCAGCGACGCAGTAGATGTAGCCGCCCGTAATCACGCAGCTCTCTCCCCAGACGAGGTCCGGATACGAGGTGGTCGCCGTCCACCGACCTATCCCGGAGGGAGAGATGGGCGCGAAGTAGGTGTTGTTCACAGGGCCAGGGCTCGACCCCTGGGTGTAACCGCCGACACAATAGATGTACCCCGAGCCGGTGGCGCAGGACGTACCCAGGATCCCGCTGCCTCCTCCACTGACCGGGTAGCTGGTGGTGGCGGACCATTCCCCTATCCCGGCTTCGGAGATCCCCGAGTAGTACGCGTCGGGCGCGCTCGTCCCGCCCACGCAATAGACGTACGTCTGGTACGAGGCGCAGGATATGGAGCCGGACTGACCGGTACCCCCGCTTCCCGGGGAGCTGGTCGCGACCCAGGAACTGACGCTCTCGGCGCGAGCCGGGGAAGCCAGGGGAACGCCGACGAGAGAGAACATACCGAGAGAAAGCAACGATATCAGGAGAATCGGCGCGGTTCGACCTTTTCCCACTCGCATTCAGTGAGACTCCAATCGACTGGCCTTATGCCCGAGCATCAAGTATCATGCAACTCTCCTTTGGTACCCTTTACGAGGACATTGACCTGAAGCGCATTTCCCGCCTGCTGGACCGCGGAACCGATACCCGCCTGCCAGTCGGGGGAGGCATTTAGCCCCTGTAGTTGTCTCTAATCAAGAAGGCACTAACTCAGGCTGCCGCGGAAGCTACTTCGGCCTTTGTGCATTATTCTAGCCCGACGGGTCGAAGTACGCCTCATCAAGGTTCCTTTAGCAGACCGAGCAGTCGAAGGAGGAAGATTAGTGACATAGGGGACCGAGAAGTTCGTGTCAGAT
>JASHZW010000005.1 GCA_030042335.1 Nitrososphaerales archaeon | reverse complement strand
ACTTCACGGGGTCGAAAGAGCACAACATCATCCTCAGGACCATGTCAATGGAGAAAGGATGGAAGCTGAACGAGTACGGACTGGACGAATCGAAGACAGGGAAGAGGGTAGCTGGGAAGACGGAGAAGGAGATTTACGCAAAGCTGGGGTTGAGCTACATCGAGCCGGAGCTGAGGGAGGCGAGGGGCGAGATCGAGGCGGCGAGGGAGGGAAAGCTCCCCGACCTCATCAGACCGGAGGATCTCAGGGGCGACCTCCAGATGCATAGCACCTGGAGCGACGGTGCCGACGAACTGGAAAAGATGGCCGAGGCGGCGAAGCAGAGAGGCTACGAGTATATCGCGTTCACCGACCACTCGGTCTCGGTGGGCATAGCCAACGGCCTCTCGGAGGAGAGGTTCAGGAACCAGTGGAAGGCAATCGACGAGCTCAACGAGAAGATGAAGCCCTTCCGGATACTCAAGAGCGTCGAGGCGGAGGTGAGGGCCGATGGGACGCTAGACTATCCCCGGTCGTTCTTCGAGAACTTCGACATCGTGGGGGCGTCGATACACCAGGCGTTCAGACACACGCCACAGAAGCTGACAGAGCGGGCGATAATGGCCATCTCGCACCCGTCGGTGGACATACTGTTCCATCCCACGAACAGGCTCATAGGCAAGAGGGACCCCAATCCGCTCGACCTGCCGAAAGTGATAGCTGCGGCGAAGGACAATGGAAAGATGCTTGAGATAGATGGTTCGCCGATGAGGATGGACCTGGACGACATCTGGGCGCGCAAGGCGATGGAGGCCGGCGTGATGCTCACGATCGATTCGGACGCGCACAGCACGGGAGAGCTCGAGAACGTAGAGTACGGGACGACAGTGGCGAGGCGCGCGTGGCTCGAGAAGAAACACGTCTTCAACACGCTGCCGCTCGGTTCTCTCCTGAAGAGACTGGCGTAGCTCTCAATTCTTAATTAAACGCGGGTTTCGTGGGCGGCTCGCGGGGGTAGGTAAGCCTGGCTAACACCGCGGGACTTAAGTCCGCGAACGGTCCGATCGCTCTTGGAAATCCCGTCCCCTAGGGGTTCGTGGGTTCAAATCCCACCCCCCGCATATCGGGCACCTCTCACTGCAGCAGGCCGCGTCTGCTGGGAATCAACCGCCGCAGACATTTAGCGTGAATCGTTCGAGTTCGGCCCATCAAAAGCGCAAGGTTTTTCGTCAAAATCACCTCTCCCTCAGCTGGGAGGCGTAGGTAATGACGGAATCAAAGGGGAAGGGCGGAGTCGATCTGTACGATAATGCATACGGCAAGCTCGAGGAATCAGTGTTGAAGCGCGTCCGAGAGGAGACCTACGGCGACGACCTCGGCCAGAGTGGCTGGATGACGAGGGACGAATACGAGAGATTCTTCACGCTTTTGAAGCTGGCAGAGAGTTCGCACGTCCTCGACGTTGCCTGCGGATCCGGGAATCCAACGCTTTTCATGGCTCAGACCGTCGGTTGCCGCGTTACCGGGATAGACATCAACAGAAACGGAATCGCCGCGGCCAGAAAGTTGTCTGAGAAACGTGGTCTTGCCTCCCGGGCAACCTTCTTGGAGGCAGACGCGGGTTCGAGACTCCCTTTCGAAGATGAAGCCTTCGATAGCGTCATCTGCATCGACGCGATCATCCATTTTCCAGACCGTCCTGCTGCGCTTAGGGAGTGGGCGAGAGTGCTCAAGACTGGAGGTCGCTTGCTCTTTACGGACCCAACAGTCGTAACTGGCCTGGTTTCGTATTCGGAGCTTGCAATGAGAAGCTCGATAGGGTACTACGTGTTCGCACCGCCGGGGGAGAATGAGAAAGTGATAAACACCGCAGGTCTTGAGCTTCTATCCCGCGAGGACAGCACACCCAACATGTCGCGTGTCTCGGAACGGTGGCGAGATGCCCGATCCCATTATAGACAAGAACTCGTCGAGATGGAGGGCGAGGCAAACTTCGATGGTCTCCAGAGGTTCCTCTCGACCGTTCACACGCTGGCGAACGAACAGAGACTATCAAGGTTTCACTTCCTGTGCGAGAAGCAGTGACGGTCCGGCGAGACCCCGTTACCGCGGGATAACGCACACTGGGCATTCTGTTACTCAATGGGATGAAGGTTTGACCGCCGGCGACGGTCGCCGTCACCGTATCGGAAGTGACGACCGGGCCCAAGAGAATGAAGAGCAGTGACATCGACAGCGGAAGTTCCAAGCTGGTCTTCTGAAGACACGTGGCAACCGGCTGGTGGCGCCGGTCCCTTTGCTGTCATCATAAACTCTCGGATTTCGTGGAGATGACGGAACTTATATCGCTCCCCGCGCCTCCGTTTTCTTGTCTCGGATATGGCGGCGCAAAGCTCTCCGTGGATAGCCGGGAAGACGTGCATGATCACAGGGGCGAACTCCGGCATCGGCAAGGCGGCCACGCTCGGTCTGGCGAAGATGGGGGCGAAGGTCGTGATGGTCTGCCGCGACCCGGAGAAGGCGGAGCAGGCTCGGACCGAGGTACTCCAGGCGTCGGGTGCCAAGAAGGAAGACATCTCCATAATGATTGCAGACCTGGCATCCCTCGCGTCCGTGAGGAAGATGGCGGACGACTTTATCGCGGCGAAGCAACCCCTGCACGTGCTGGTTAACGACGCAGGTTTGATCCTCGGAAAGAGGACGGTGACACAGGACGGCCTCGAGACCACCTTCGAGGTTAACTATCTCTCGCACTTCCTGCTGACCAACCTACTCCTCCCTGTCCTCAGGGTGAGCGCCCCCTCGAGGATAATCAACGTGAGCTCCGATGCGCACACCGGCGGCCACATGAACTTCGACGACCTCCAGGAGGAGACGGGCTACGGGGCGATGAAGTCCTATTCACAGTCGAAGCTGGCGCAGGTGCTCTTCACACACGAGCTCGCGAAGAGACTGAAGGGTACAGGGGTGACGGTAAACTCCGTGCATCCGGGTGTCGTCGCGACAAACTGGGGAAGGCATTCGGCAGGGGCGCTGAGCGTCGGCCTCAGGTTGGGCGGCGCGTTCATGCTCAGTCCCGAGAAGGGAGCCGACACAGTGGTGTATCTCGCTTCCTCGCCCGACGTTGCGAACGTCACGGGCGAGTACTTCACAAAGAGGAAGGCAGTTCCTTCGTCCAAGGAGTCAATGGACGAGTCCGAGGCTGCGAAGCTCTGGGACGTGAGCGTGAAACTCGCTGGACTGCAGGGCACCTAGCCACTAGAGAGATTCGGGTTCAGGGGCCGGACCGGGCGCCTGTTCCGGCGTGGGAGCGGGCGGCTGCGGAGGTGGGGCATCCTGCTGTTGGGGCTGAGGGGAAGGCCCCGGAGGAGCGGGACTTTCGGGAGTGGTCGCCTGAGGCTGGACGGAGGGCTTCGGCTTCCTCGTTACCGCAACGATCGCTACGAGGAGGGCCACCACCGCGAGCAGCGCCAGCGCGTAAATCATGTCATCTGCCGTGTTAAGCTGAGAATCGAGCGAGCTGATCCTGCTGCTCTGCGACGAGACTGCGGTGCTCAGGGTGCTTATCGAGTCGTTCGCGGCGACCAGAGGTCCATCTGTGCTGAAGGCGACGGAGCTCGAGCTGGAGAGTCCGTCCTGCTGGGTCACGACGACCTCGAGGGTGTGGACGCCAACTGTCATCGACGACGCCACGAGCGGCACGCTGTACGAAGGAGACGGCGACAGGGTCTGGAGAAGCACGCCGTCGAGGTAGACGGCGATCGACGAAATCTCGCCGCCTGTCACGGTAAACCCTGCGGAGGTCCCGTTGTAGACGGAGCTCGGGGCGGGCGACTGGATCGTTACTGTGGGAAGCGGCGGATATATCTGGTCGACGACGGATGCGTTCATCGAGACATGGGAATTCGTGAGCTGGAGCGAAGCAAGGCTAGACTGCTCGAGCACCACGGTGCTGTCCTGGGCGATCACGGTGCCGCCGGTGACCCCAACCAGAGTGACGTCGCAGTTCTCAAGAGTGAGCGTCCCTTGGATCTGCGACTGGGATATCGTGAGCGCCTCTCCCTGTATGGTATCCGACCCCAAGAACAGGTCGTCGCTCATCTCGGGAGAGATGGCGGGCTGAGTCGTCTCAGGCACCGGTCCTACGGTGTCACCGGAGAGGGCGAGCTGCGAGTACTGCGACAGCGACGAGACGGTCTGACCGCTCACGTAGAGATAGGGCTCTATCTGGAGCTGTTGCTGGACCGAGATGCTCGTGTTCGACGGTATCCCGTCGGCTGAGATGCCGGTCACGAACACATCGTATGGACCGCTGAGATAGAGGGCGCCCTGGTCGACCGCCACTGTCCCCCCGGCGTTATACGCCGATGGAAGCGTCACGCTGGCCGTCCACAGGCCGGTGGAGGACTGGTAGGTCAGGGGGACCGAGACATACTCGGAGAAGTAGTTGTAGGCGTTCTGTAGCCCCGTGGGATAGACCGTCGCTGAGTATATGCCGTACTTGACGGCCGTCCCGTTCGCGTAGTCGATCTTAGCGTTCACGGTGACCGTCTGGCCCTGGTACACCGTCGAAGGCGTGATGGTGGTCTGGATGGTGCTTGTGGCGGGAGCTACGTACACCTGCGCGAAGTAGGAGCCGTTGATCCATGTCCCCAAGTCGATGGAGTTGTAGCTTGAGTCGAGCAGGACGTCGTAGAGACCCGGCTGCAGGCCAGAGGGCACAGTGAACTCTCCCTGTATGGCCTCCTCCGAGCTGAGGTATGAGTTCAGATAGAGCGTGGTGGTCGCCTCGACCTTCCCGGACTGGCTCACCAGCGCAGCCGTGACGTTGGACCCGACCTCCACGTTGGAGCTCACGGGCAGGTCCGTCTCCGCTGAGGTAACCGCTGGAGTGTTGACAGGCGCCACCAGCGTGGCGACGATGAAGACGCTCTGACCCGGAGCGACTACGCCGGGCTGTGCCAAGACAGTGGTCTCCACGAATGACTTCTGCAAGCTCACCCCGTTTATGACGGGGACGAGCCCGTACACCGACCCTTGACCTGAGATGAGCAGCGGGTCATCGGGGTAGTTGCCCGACATGTTCCCTTGCCACATGTTTCCGAAGCCGGTCGAACCGTAGGTGACTGCCACGCTGCCGACCTGGGTGTACGTGTTGGACTCGATCGAATAGGTGGACGCGGAGAACGTGAAGGACCCCGTGGCAGGAATCCCGTCCAGCGTCGTGATGTTGACGTCGATGGGTATCCCGAACTGGGCCGAGTACGGCTCGTCGAAGGTGGGAGACAGATAGGTGGCGACATAGCCGGCGAAGGTCTCCACGAAGCCGCTACCCGAGTCGGAACCTGAGGTTCCGCCGACGGCGATGTAAGTTATCCCGGCAGCATCATCGGGGACTGTGATCGTCCCCGTCCAGGAACGGCTCGATGAGCTGTATGACAGCGTGATGGACGCGACGCTTCCCGAAATCGTCTCCAGCTGTGCCGTGAAGGTGCCCGTCGTGACACTCGTCTTGCCCTGCGTCACCTGGGCCGAGACGGTCACGACCTGGCCCGGCATGAGGTCGGTGGGCGCCGAACCTGAGACGGTGGCCGAGACGTTTACTCCCAGGCCGGCGGACGCCGCTGTGTTCATGTAGCGGGCCATCTCGCCGATGTTGGGTGCTCCCAGACCGGTCACGAGGTTGTATCCACTGGTCGCTGTCCAGGGGATGGTGTATCCGAATGTTATGGGGTCATAGACCTTCGAGTAGGTCGTCGGGTTGCTGCTCATCGCGTAGAGCGTGGGGTTCAGGAGGCCGAAGGCAGACTTGGAGGCGTCCATCAGGAGCGTGAGAAGCCCGCCGAAGAGCTGATTCGACTCGCTCGTCCCTCCATAGACACCGGTCTGGTTGCCCGGCAGCACCACGTCGACTCCGGGATAGAGCGCCGCATTCAATGCAATATCAGGCGTCATCCGGCCCGAGGCGAAAGTCGACGGCACAGACAGGCCGGATTGATACCACGGCACCGGCTCGAGGATGCTGACTCCTCCGGTGCTCCCTCCGTAGTTCTGCTGGTATGGGACGAAGCCGTAGGAAGACCACGCGGTCTGATCGGACGACCCGACGCTGTTCCCGTCCGAGGTCACGTAGGTGGTCGTGCCGCCAACCGCCACGACATAGGGAGAGGTGCTAGGATAGGACGGCGTCCCTTCGGGACCGCCGCTGTAGCCGCTCCCGCCGTTGTCGGCAGTGGAGGCGATGTACGTTATTCCCTCCGCGGACCCGAGCAGATAATACTGGTCGGTCAGGATGACGTTCAGCTCTAGGCCCGTGGCTCCGAACTCCGAGAGCACTGCCTCGGGATAGCCGAAGCTCTGTGTGACGTCGTTGACATTGTCGTTCTGGTCGATCGCCGCTATCGCGGCGGCGAGTGGCAGCGCTCCGTTCGCGATGTAGAGGTCGATGCTGACCTGAGGCGCCATGGCGTGGACCGACTCCACGTCAAGACTGATCTCGGCATCCCATCCCTCGTAGACACCCAAGCTCGGGTTGTAGGGGCCGATGGACGTCACCGTGAATGGCGAGGTGGGCAGGCCGAAGGCCTCGTCGAAGTACTCGAGCTGCTGAGAGATGTAGGGGTCGCCGTAAAAGTCGAGGATGCCGGCAGTGTATCCGGCACCCTTGTCACCTTCCGCGTACAGCGAAGTGACGTTGTAGACAGACTGGAGGTCGGTGAGCGGGATGCTCCCGAGCGGCTCGGTCTGGTTCGTCTGCGACGTCTGGTCGGAGCTGAGCGCAGCCGCATCTTCGCTGCTCACGAGGTCGACCGGATGGTCGAGGAAGACCGCGGTGACGTTGGAGGAGTAGAGGTAGGCACCGGGTATCGGGGACGTGCCGGAAGAAGTATAGTACACAGCTGAGCCGTTGCCGTAGACTTCGTACCTGAGCCCGAGGGACTGCGCGACCTGCGAGGCCGTACCTTCGGCGACGATTATCGAGTCGAGCGATGAGGAGACGACCGTGAGGCCCAAGCCTTGCAGGTAGGAGAGGGCCGACTCGTACGCCGTCACGGGCAGGAACTGCTGTACCTCGGACTGTGTGAGGAATTGACGATACATGGGCGAGCTAGGGTTCGAAATCTGCTGCGTGAGGTAGTCGAGCTCTTGGGTGTTCTGTAGGGGTATCGCGACCGTGACGAAGACGGGTGTCGAGCCGGGAAGCGCCCCCATGCTCCTGAAGCCATCTAGGACTGTCGGGACGACCGAGTTCAGTGTCTGCGAAGGCTGGGCCGACGCAGACTGCAAGGGGTAGGCAACGAGCAACGAAAGCGAGAGAAGCGCCATGACGACCCCTGCGCCGACGATTGAACGCCGAGCGTCAGCGAGGGAACTCTTCAACGGTGCTCGTCAGGTCTCCGAATATAAAAAGAAGAATCCAAATTACCATGCGCGCTCCCTCGCGTTCATCCGACCGTCGAGATGGCGTACCTGCTCATGAGGAGCTCGCCAGTTTCAAAGCGCTTCAGGCGGAAGACCGAGACGTCGTAGTCGTCGAAGCGGTCGTCTGCAACCAGGGCGGCCATTATCCTGCCGTACTCGGGACAGAGCTTGAAGCCGTGGCCGCTCAGGCCCACGAGGCAACGCACTCCCGGGTAGCCGTAGTCTGAGAGCTCATCGATGATTGGCTGCTGGTCAGGGGTGTTGTCGTAGACGCCGCTGTATCCCCTCACGAACCGTCCCTTCTCTCCCATGACAGGATAGACCGTCGCGGTCCAGCCGGTGAACTTCTCGGTCTCGTCGAATGAGATGCCCTGCTCGTAGTTGTCGGGGTCGACCGGAAGGCTGTTCGCCTCCAGCTCCTGTTCCATGGTCCCCACGAAGAGCAGGTTCTGGCCCTCGGGCTTGTAGTAGGCTGAGCGCGGGAAGTCGAAGAGCACTGGTCTCACCCCTCTGAACTCCTCGGGACGGTCGTAGATTGCCACGGGGTGGCGCACGACCTTGATCGGGAGCTCCACGCCTAGCTTGCGGAAGATGGGCCCCGACCAAGCGCCCGTGGCGAGCACCACTTGCGAGGCTGTTACCTCACCGTTGTTGGTCGAGAGCGAGTACCCGTCGGCAGTCTTGT
>JASHZW010000032.1 GCA_030042335.1 Nitrososphaerales archaeon | reverse complement strand
TGACCCGTACAGCTAGACACCTACTTGAAGAACAAGTTGATGATTATGGAACCCACGACGAGGGCCATCGAAGCCGCCAAGACGAATTGGGGCCTTATCTTCACTCCCTCAGTCTCGTCCTCGAAGAAACGCAACAGACCTGCGCTCGACGCGGGCATCGGCGAACGATTCTTCTTGTTGCTCATTGTCGATTGCCTCCTGCTTGTTCAAGATAGGCCCACCGGTACCTTTTAAATAGATTTTCGTCCGCGTGAGCACGAACAGCGAGATGACAGGCGCGAGAAAGGATTACCTGAAAATCGTCAGTTTGGTGCGGCAGCACGAGAAATGGTTCTCGGAAAGCCTGCCGCTCGTGGCGAGCGAGAACGTCGCTTCGCAGGGTGTCAGGGAAGTGCTGTCATCGGACCTAGGTCAGCGCTATGCGGAGGGCTGGCCCGGGGAGAGGGTGTATGCTGGCTGCAGGTACATCGACCAGATAGAGCTCTCAGCCATAGACATGGCAAAGCGTCTATTCAAGGCGGAATTCGCGGATGTGAGACCAGTGTCCGGCGCCTGCGCCAACCTAGCGATATATTCGGCCCTCACGAACCCCGGCGACACAATGATCGCCCTCTCAATACCAAACGGGGGGCACATCTCCGCAGGGAAGAAGGAATTCTCTGGTACGGCGGGACTGGTACACGGGCTCCAGATAGACTACTTCAGCTTCGACAAGGAAAAGATGAACATTGATGTCGATGAAACAAAGAAGAAACTACGCTCTCTCAAATCCGAGGGAAAGAGTCCCAAGGTCCTGATGTTCGGAGGGAGCCTCATACTGTTCCCCCAGCCAGTTGATGAATTGACGGAGGTCGCGAAGGAGATTGACGCCATCCCATGCTATGATGCCGCTCACGTGGCCGGCTTGATTGCAGGGGGCCAGTTCCAGGACCCATTGAGAGAAGGCGCTCACCTAATGAGCTTCAGCACCCACAAGACGCTTTTCGGACCGCAGGGAGGTACGATAGTCGCGAAAGAGGAGTATGCAGATGGCATCAAGAAGGCCGTCTTCCCGGGTACCTCGAGCAACCATCACCTGCACAACGTCGCGGGGAAGGCACTGACATTTGCGGAGTTCCTCGAATATGGCAAGCCGTACGCTAGGGACGTCGTAGCTAACGCCCATGCACTGGCTGAGAGCCTTGCAGAACTCGGGGAGAAGGTGATAGGCGAGGATATGGGCTACACCAAGTCGCATCAGGTCGCCCTCGACGTGACGAAGTACGGCGATGGCGGGCTGGTGGAGAAGAAGCTGGAAGGGATGAACATCATCGCCAACCGGCAGCTGCTTCCTGGTGACCTTCAGGCTGGCAGGCACTATACCAATCCAGGCGGAGTGAGGCTGGGTGTCTCCGAACTCACTAGGCTTGGCATGAACAAGAGTGATATGAGGGAGGTCGCGCAGATTCTACACCAAGCCCTTACGACCGACGAGGTGGTCAAGACGAAGAAGCGGGTCTCCGCGCTACGCAAGAGCCACCAGTTCGTGAAGTACTCGTTCAGGCGGTCGGACGCCTATTTCTATCACTGAGGCTGCGCGAAGTCGGTCAGGGCCATCTGCGTGGAGCGCTCGCGCTGCTGGAACAGCTGGTCGAGCTCCTGCTTGATGAGCTCCAGCCGGTTCTTGATGTAGTCGTCCACGTCGTAGTCGTTGGCTAGGCGTATAGCGAGCGCGAGGTACTTCTCGACCGAAGCCCTAGTGAGTGTCTCCCTGAGGTCCCCGCCGCAAAAGTCGCACTGGCCAGAGATGGTGGGTCTCCTGAACGACTTGCCGCAGGCCTTGCACCGAAACGATTGCGTCGCGTATTTCTTCATGTTCCCAACGATGTCTCTGATGAGATGCGTCTTGATGATGGATTCGACGACCTCTTTCGTGGAGACCGCGTCGACCTTCTGCGCTACTTCGATTTGCTTGGCTATCTTCTCCTTCAGGCTTGAGAGCGTAGGGTACGCGCTCCTCGCGTGCTTGATCGTTATCGAGCTGGTCGCATTCGTGAAACTGAACCCGTAGAACTGCTCTTCCTTGTTGAGCCTGTTCCCGATTCTCTCTATCAGTGCAGAGGCTTTGGACGCGTTGGGGGATTGCTGGGTCAACTCATAGAACTCGAGCGGATACCTTCTAGCGATGTCGAAGTTGTGTGCCTGGTCGTCGACCTCGGCCGGCAGGAGTATCGGCTGAATCAGGAGCGGCGTGTCCATCAGCCCACCGATCTGGTTGGGAATGTATTCCACGGAGAAGTTGAGCAGAACATCTAGGAGCAGTAGGAGGGAGTCTCCGTCCCCGTCGCAGTCCCTTCTTTTCGCAGCGTGCCAGCAGGGATTCGCGAAGCACACCTGCGCGTTGGTGAACCCCACTATCCTTCCCACTACTCCTACCGATGTATGGGGCGCTAGGCCTATCGCAATCTTTCCGACCAAGTCCTGTGTCTCTTTTATGTTGTAGATTGCTTCGAGACCGTATACCTCCTGAAGCTCTTCGTCAGAGAACTGGGCTATCCTCACGAGGTCGATTGCCACGTTCTCTGGGATGACGATGTCCTGTGGTTTCAGCTCGAGGAGTTGGTCGGGAGTGGTCAGAGCCCTGTTCTCGATGTCGGTCGTATACCCCAATGACGTGAGCTTCTCGATGCTGACGTGCACGTCTCTGGGACGGAAGTGTGTGAGGGGAGCATTGGTCAGGTCTATGCGTCCTGTCCCGTCCTTGTACACATAGATGTCGTGCTTGCTGCGCAGAGCACCTTTCTCGATTATTTCGCAGAACTTTGACTGGCTCGAGAGCCCGCGGACAGCCTTGATTGGCTTGGGTCCCAGTCCTGGGATGACCCGGTGCATCGCGTCCATCGCGAGTCTAAGGTCGTACCCGTAGTTCGAGTGTGTCACACCTTCTGTCTTGCAGTTGGGGCAACTTCCTCCGTCCTTGAGTATCATCCTGCACCGCGGACAGCTGACGAACCGTATGGTGGCCTCGCTGCACTCTTGGCACCTGCTCGAGAGCCTCCTCTTCCCACAGGACGGGCAGATGATGTTCACGATGTCCACCTGGATCATCCCTTTCTTGGATGCAGCCACCAAGTCCCTTGTACTGCCTCCAGCGCTGCCCACGGGGAATAACACGTGGACGGGAGGTTTCATGTGCCTCAGCATGGCTTTCTCAGGACGGCCTACCCTCATCCCCACCGTTGCTGTCGTCTGGCGCCCGACGATCACACCGGATATGTGCTTCACGAGGTCGATTGCATTCGCAAAACTCGTCGCGAGGTCGAGCTGAGACCCTAGACTGAGCAGCTTCTTGAGTACCAGAGCGTCCTCTCCTGTGATGAACGCCTGGTTCTTCACGCGGACATAGGGAACGAGAAGATTCTGGAGCAGCTTTTCGCTTGTGGGAGAAGAAAACTCGACAACGACATCGCGGCCATCCTCACTCATCTTGGATCTCAGCTCCACAAGTTCAAGGACCGAAAGACTATCGAGGTGCGGTGTGTAGCGCGGATGCAGGGGAATCTGTGCAGATTCGGCCAGCTCGAATGCTTCCGTCACAGATGGCAGGGAACCCAGCCTGAACTCTTCCAGCCTGTCACCGGAGAATTGTGAGTACAGCCTCTCGGAGATCTCTGGTGTTGACAGGCTCCTCTCGAAGTCCTGCATCCACCACTCCTCCACATATGGGGAGGGCTGGATGACTTTGTTGTTCTCGAGGAAATCTCCGAAGCT
>JASHZW010000031.1 GCA_030042335.1 Nitrososphaerales archaeon | reverse complement strand
CGCCTCGATTTTTCCCCTTCTGTGGGTTTCATGTATCAGGACGAGCCTTTCGTCAGCTGAGGCGAGGCTGCGAAGCAGGCTCGCTGTGGACTCCGACGGCGCACTCGCGACTACGATTATCCGCCTCAAGAGCAGGCCTTCGGGGAAGGACTCGTCCGCGATGACCTCCATCAGTTTCGACAATGTCTTGCTGGACTCACCGGAGGCGCAGATTCCTATGGAGAATCCCGCTGCTGGGCTTGTTTCGGTTCCAGCCGCAGATTCGGGGAACCTTCGCTGCGCCGGATGAAGACATGTGGCTGCTTCGGCCTGCAGCTCAGCGAGCAAGCTACTATCATCATAGTTGCTATAGGCAGGTATTTAAAACTACTATCGCAATAGTAGCATGGTGAGCGGATGCCTTGGCGCCCAGTAAGAAGAGGAGCCTCGAGATAGGGGAGCTCGAAGCGGAGGTCTTGCGCGTCCTGAAGGGATCTGGCGAAGCCTCCGCGGGAGAGATCGCCGAAAGGATGCAACCCGAGAGGGCCATCGCGTACACTACAGTGAGCACGACGCTCGACCGGCTGTTCAAGAAGGGCCTGGTGACGAGAAAGACAGTCCCCGGTAAGACCGGCCAGAAGTACAACTACTCATACGTCAACGACCCCGGAATCGAGAAGCAGCTTGTCGACTCCGCTGTCAGCAGGCTGGTCGACGCATTCGGACCATCGGTGACGTCGACCATCTACGATAGGCTCAACGAGATTTCCCCGGTCGAACTCGAGGCTCTGAGACGCTCCGTCGAGAAGAGGAGGAAAGATATTGAGTCTACTTGAGTTCGCAGCGGTCTACTTCTCGGCTGCCGAGGTCATCGCCGTCCTGGTTTCCATCTACGTCGCGATTGGCCTGCTCTTCATTTCTTTCCGAGCGAGCGCGGACAGGCCTATGCTCCGGTCCAAGATACTCTTGGTCATATTCGCGCTCGCCTCCTCATCATGGATATTCGTCGCGTCGAGCCTCGCGTTCTGCCGCGCGTTCGAGTGGCTCTACTATTACCACGAGGCGGCTGCGATAACGATGGTGCTGGGGACGAGCTTGCTTGCGACGCTGGTCATCGGCGTGCCTGTCTCCCTGCTGATGGCCACCAGACTCCCAGCCCTCGTCCTGCGGAGGCTGGAGAGGGAGCTCGGTGCTCCCGGCAAATCTTCGCTGGATCTCATGAGATCGTTGGTCGAGGGCACTCCGTTGAACTCTGTGGCCCTGTATCAGTCGCCCAAGGCGACACCGTTCGCCTACTCTATGGGCGGCAGGGAGAGCGTCGTGGTCATATCACGTGGCCTGGAAGAGAGTCTGGACAGGGACGAGATGAAGACGGTACTGATGCACGAGCTGGCGCATCTGAGCAACAAGGACACACAGCTCAACACTCTCATAACCGTCTACAGAAGGGTCCTGTTCTTCGACCCGTTGATCAGGGTGCTCGAAGGTGTCATACACAAGGAGCGCGAGTTCGCATGCGACGAGATATCAGCGAAAACGACCAGGAAGCCGATGGCCCTTGCCTCCGCCCTCATCAAGATTCACTCGATGGCCGTAAGCTCGAAGCCTCCTGGCGCCTTCTTGGCCGGGAACATCGCGTTGCACGAGGACCGGACCCTCAAGGAGCGGATAGAGCGCCTTCTGCGAATCTCAAAGGAGATTGCTGCGGAGGACGGTCGGGCCGCGGAGCCATAGGCGGGCCTTTGTGAACCGACGACCGGGCCCATCTCCGGCTTCAGCTGCTGTGATTTGGAAAAAGGGCTATATTTCTTTAGGGGTGCTTGACCGGTGGACTTACTGGAGCCTTTCGGATGCTCTCTAACACTAGGCGGGGCTTTCTAGCGGGTTTGCTCGGCGGAGCGCTCGCTCTCGGGGTCTCTTATCTCCTGAGGGTGCTCGTAGGCGGCGTCTTCCTTCCCGAGCTGGCCGCCCAGACCCTCTTCTCGATAACGCCTGGCTCGGTGGAGTCGGTCTTCGTGGTGAACCTGCAGAGCCTTGCGAAGTACTCCGCCTTCACCAGCGCAGTCGTCATCAATCTCCTGGTCTATGGAGTGCTCGGTGCCCTGCTCTACCGCTCGAAGAGCATCTCACAGGTGACCCGAAAGCTCGAACGTATCCTCAGCTATATCGTTCTCCCGTACGTCGTTTTCGGGACCCTCGGTCTCATCCTCCTCTACACCACCGCGATCCAGTCCTCCCCCGTTACCGCGCCGGTGCTTCTGATAACCCTCGCCCCTCCCCAGCTCGTATTCGGTCTCGTGCTTGCGCGGTTCTGGGTCTCGCCCCCCGTCAAGCCCACCGAGGTCTGCGTCCCTCCACCCCTGCCCAAGGCCAAGGCGAGGGGCAAGAAGTTCGACCGCAGGAGACGGCTCTTCATCCAGGCCGGGGTAGCTTCGGCGGTGGGAGCGGCGATCCTCGTCTACGGTGTCGGTTTCCTGCTCCGTTCCACGTCCTCGACCGCCGCGCCCCCGGCCAATCCGTCCACGCTCTTCGCGCAGGACATCACGCCGAACGCCAACTTCTACAGGGTCGACGTCAACATATTCCCTCCGACGGTGAACGGTTCGACCTGGCAGCTGAGCGTCTCGGGGCTCGTCAGCACGCCTCTCACGCTG
>JASHZW010000030.1 GCA_030042335.1 Nitrososphaerales archaeon | reverse complement strand
TCTCGTTCCTGGCAACTCCTCCTCCCCTGCCCCCGAGAGTGTACGCCACCCTGAGGATGACCGGGTAGCCTATCTCCTTGGCTATGGCGCGCGCCTCCTCCAGCGAGTAAGCAGGCTTGCTCTTCGGCACGGAGATCCCGACGTCGAGCATGGTCTCCTTGAAGAGCTCCCTGTCCTCCGTGATCTCGATGCCGTGTATCTGAGTACCGAGGACGCTGACCCCGTACTTCATGAGGACGCCCTTCCTCCCGAGACCCACGCCGCAGTTGAGGGCCGTCTGCCCGCCGAACCCCAGCAGGATCGCGTCGGGCCGCTCCTTCTCGATTATCTCCGAGACGAAATCTGGGTTGACCGGCATGAAGTAGATCTTGTCCGCGATCTTCCTGTCGGTCTGGATCGTGGCTATGTTGGGGTTGACGAGGACCGACTCCACGCCCTCCTCCTTGAGCGCCTTCAGGCACTGGCTGCCGGAGTAGTCGAATTGGCGGCTGCTTTAGCAGCTTTCGCCGGCTTCTCCGATCTTGATTGCCCCGCTCCCCAACACTACCGCTTTCTTCACGCTTTCATGCTTCGAACTCTTTCACCTACCATTCTCCCGGTCTCCATCAGCGACGCGAACCTGTCGAACACGAACTCGGTGTCGTAGGGTCCCGGCGCCGCCTCCGGATGGAACTGTACCGCGATGCAGGGCTTGCTCTTGTGGACCAGTCCCTCGACGCTGCTGTCATCGGCGTTCACGAACCATTCCTTAAGCTCTGTCTTGGCCATCGTGTCCCTGGCCACCGAGTAGCCGTGGTTCTGGCTGGTCACATACCCTCTTCCCGTCATCAGGTCCACGACCGGTTTGTTCTGGCCGCGGTGACCGTACTTGAGCTTGTAGGTCTGTGCGCCCTGCGAGAGTGCCACGAGCTGGTTCCCGAGACAGATCCCGAGTGTGGGCATCTCAGAGTCGATGAGCCTGGCCGTGGTCTTTATCGTCTCCGAGCAGAGCTGCGGGTCGCCCGGACCATTGCTGACGAGCACGCCGGCCGGGTTGTGCTTCATGATGTCTGCGTAGCTGTAGTCGGACGGAGCCCTCACCACGCTGTAGCCGCGCTTCAGCAGGTTCCTCATGATGCTGAACTTCGTACCACAGTCCATCAGGACGACGGTCTTCTCAGAAGTGCCGTAAACCTGAGCTTTCTTCGGCGAGACCCTTCGCACAAAGTCTATCGCATCGTACCGCGACGATTGCTGGAGGAGCTTGAGCAGTCCCTTCCGGTTCGTGAGCCCCGAACCGCTGGCCAGCACTCCCATCATGACACCATTTTCCCTGATCTTGGAGACCAGAGCCCTGGTGTCGACGTCGCTTATCCCTGGGATACCTTCGCTCTTCATCCACTCAGAGACGGTCTGCTTCGACGCCCAGTGGCTGGGCTTCTCGCACCACTCTTGGACGATTATCCCGCTCACCTTGATGGACTCGGACTCGAACTGTCTCGGCAGCCCGACCGAGTCGAGGTCCTTCATGCTGGACACGCCATAGTTGCCTATCAGCGGATAGGTGAAGCACAACAGCTGTCCTGCGAAGGAGGGATCGGTCATCGACTCGGGATATCCGACCATTCCTGTCGTGAAGACGACTTCCGCGATGCTCGTCGTCTCAGCGCCAAAGCCTTTCCCGAGAAAAAGAGACCCGTCCTCCAGAGCAAGGACCGCTGTGTTCCCCGCCTCAGTTTTTTCCATTAGGTCTCTTGAAGAAGATATGCTCCCGAAACTGAGTTTTTAAACACTTTGACTATGGCACCGCGATTTTTTCGTCGCGTTGTCTGCGTTTACGCGCGCGATTCCAGCCGTTTCCGCTCTTCCGTTATCAGGTCCGTCAGCGCCGTGAACGCCTTCCCCACCTCGCGCATCTTCACGACGATGATGGTGTCCGTGTGACAGCTCACGGTATCTTCGATGTTCACATGCCTGCGGGCTATCTGGTTATAGAAGTTGATGATGCAGCCCGGGGTGGTCCTGATCCTCACGGGGCTCTGCACGATTATCGCGGCGTAGTCGTCCCCCTCCTCGAGGATGACCGAGTCGGGGAGGCTCTCTCGTATCTTGTTGTGGAGTTTCTGGTCGAAGATGAGCGTGATGGAAGAGATGCTCTCGGAGACATGGAGGAAGTCGTGCTGGTAGGTCGCGAGCATCGCGCCGACGGCCTCGACTGTCTTCCGGGTCTTCTCCACCGATATCTTCGAGACGTTGGTTCTGACGTTTACGACGCTCTCGGCTATCACCGCTCGAATCTCCTCCGAAGCGGCGGTGTACACTCCTCGCAGCCTCTTCAGAGAGGTGGTCACGCTCTCCAAGTTAACCTGCTTTCCGAGCTTCTCCGATATCCTTGGCTGCATCATGCGCGAAACGGCGCTGATGTTAGCGTAGTCCCTAGCCAAAGCGTCCTGCAGAGACAGGTCGTAGTCGATTTCCTCCCTGACCGCGGCGATGATGGCGCCCGGCGTGACCGATTTCAAGACAAGAGCACCCTCTTTTGGGTCTATTATGGCCAAAATCTATAAAAGTGTTTCACAGGGGGCGGAATTCCTTGAAAGAGAAGGTAGTACTCGCGTATTCGGGCGGGCTCGATACATCCGTCTGCGTAAAGTGGCTTCAGGAGAAGTACGACGCGGAGGTCATCACGCTCACACTCGATCTGGGTCAGAGGGAGGACTTCTCCGAGATAGCCGCTCGATCCAAGGCTACCGGCGCGATAAAGCACTTCCAAATCGACGCAAAGGAGGAGTTCCTGACAAACTACGTCCTCCCATCGATAAAGACGAACGGGATGTACCAGGGCAAGTATCCGCTGGCGACGGCGCTCGGAAGACCGCTGATCGCGACCAAGCTCGTCGAGGTCGCCGAGAGCGAAGGTGCAACCGCTGTCGCGCACGGCAGCACCGGCAAGGGTAACGATCAGGTAAGGATGGACGTCACCGTCAGGGCACTCGACCCCAACCTGAAGGTCATAGCTCCGGTAAGAGAGTGGAACATGAGCCGGGACGAGGAGCTCATCTACGCGAAGAAGCACGGCATCAGGATTAAGCCCTCGAACTCCATCTTCAGTATCGACCAGAACCTCTGGGGACGGTCTATCGAGAGCGGTCCTCTGGAGGACCCCAACACCGAGCCACCCGATAGCGCATTCGAGTGGGTAACACCCCCACAGAAGGCTCCAGACTCCACCGGATACATCGAGATAGGCTTCGTAGAAGGAGTCCCCGTAGCGATAGACGGCGCGGAGATGGGTGGCCTCGAGCTGATCCGTCACGTCAACCAGTTCGCAGGCAAGTACGGTGTGGGCATCATCGACCACATCGAGGACAGGCTCGTGGGCATCAAGTCCCGCGAGGTCTACGAGGCTCCAGCCGCGCTCACGATAATCGAGGCGCACAAGGACCTCGAGCAGCTCACGCTCACGCGCAATGAGCTCAACTTCAAGGCCGGGGTAG
>JASHZW010000029.1 GCA_030042335.1 Nitrososphaerales archaeon | reverse complement strand
CGGGTCTGATCTACGACCCAAAGAAGGAAGGCGCGGACGGAGCTTACACCGAAGAACGTCCCACCGGTTGCCGCGCCACGATACAGTTCGATAACACTGACAGGAAGATCCCGGTCGACACCGACCTCGTGACTGTCTCGAGGGAGCTCCGCAACAACGGCGAGAACAGCTACTTCCTCAACGGGCGGAAGACCACCAAGACGGAGATATCGGACCTCCTCGAGGTCTCTGGCCTTTCCCCGAGCGGCCTGAACATCATCCCTCAAGGCGCCGCGACCAGGGTGGCCGACCAGACCCCGGACGAGAAGAGGAAGATGATAGAGGAGGTGGTCGGCATCGCGCGCTTCGACGACAAGAAGGCCGAGGCGCAGAAGCAGCTCTCGCAGGCGGACACCAAACTCCAGATAGAGCTTGCGAGGACCGGCGAGATGAAGACCCAGCTCGAGCGTCTGGAGGAACAGAGGAACGACCTCGTGAAGTATTCGCAGCTCGAGGGTCAGGTCGCCTGGCTGACTGCCGTCCAGTATTCGAGGAAGGTCGGAGAGCTCCGCGACAGGCTGCACTCGACGAAGAAGCAGGAGGAGGAGATGACGCTAAGACTGGAAGAGGTGCGCAAGAGGAAGGAGGAGTTCGAGTCTAGGATAGCCTCCGTGACCGTCGAGCGTGAGAAGTTCATCTCGGAGGTCGTGCAGGGAGGCGGCGAAGGTCCCACCAAGCTCAGGGACGAAAGAGAATCCACGAAGATCAGGGTCGACCAGCTGGCCTCGGAGATGCAAAAGCGCGAGGAGAGCATGAGGCGGCTGGAGGCCGAGTCCATCCCTACGCTTCGGTCGCTTCTGATGGAGAAGAGGAAGACAATAACCGCGCTCACCTCGACGGTGGAGACGCTAAACTCGACCGAGCAGAAGTTCGAGAGTCGCAGGAAGGAGGTCGACTCACAGCTCAAGGAGGTCAGGGACGCAGAGGAGACCCTCAGGGCGACGATAGACAGAAGGCGGAAGCAAGTAGACAGGCTGAAGGAGAAGCTCGGCCAGCTCAACCAGGACCTCCACCCCCTCGAGATAGAGCTGAGCGTCGTCGTCTCGAACATGGGCATCGAGAAGAAACGCCTGGACGAGCTCGACACAAAGGTCCAGAACTTCGGCAAGCTCCTCGAGACCCTGGAGACCAGCACCACGCAGATGTTCGACCTTCAGGCGCGGGCGGCGCAGGAGCTGGGGAACATCGACCAGAACCTTTCGGAGATAGAGAGACGGCGCGATCTCATCGGGCAGAGCATCGACGCCGCCGGGAAGGTCCTCGAGAAGGCCTCATCCGAGGTCGCGGTCACCGCCGTGAAGAAGGAGGTCACAGACGAGATATCCGGCGACCGCATCGGACACGGACGCCTCAGAAAGCTCTGCGAGGAGGGAGGGGTGCAGGGCTACATCGGAGTGCTCAATCAGATAATCACCTATCCGTCCCAGTACTCGAAGGCCTGCTCCGCGGTGCTGGACCGCTGGATGAACGCCTTCCTAGTCCAGGATGCGAGGTCAATGACCGCTTTGATCAAGGCAGGGAAGCAGCTCAACATCAAGTCCTTCGCCGTCATCCCGTTCTCTATGGTCAGTGACACGCCCCCCACCACGGTAACCAAGTCCGCGGGAGTCGTCGGCCCCGTCTCGTCGGTGCTCAAGGCGGACAGGCAGTACCGGGGCTTGATCAATTTCATCGCCGGAGACGCCGTGCTCGTCGAGACCGAAGCGATAGCGTATGTCCTGGCGTCCGAGGGATTCAGGACCGTCACCCCCAACGGCGAGACCTTCGAGCTTGGTGGTAGGGCCTTCGCATATGGCCTGCACGACGCCGTCGCAAACATCCTCCAGAGTCTCGAAGACATCGAGGACCTCGGCGACGTCGAGTCGGCGGTCACGGCGCTACGGGGTGCCATCGAGAAGAGGAAGCAGACGCTCCTTTCACTGGACAGCGAGAGCAAGATGCTCAGCAAGGACCGCGTCAAGAAGATAGCTGCCGTCGCCGCGATGAGGGCCGAGGCCGAGACCGTCTCGAGGCTCTCGAAGAGGTACAGGAGCATCTTCCGTTCACAAAAGTCGGAGAGCGACAGCCAGCGCAAGATCGTCGACCGCCTGGCAAGGAGGCAGCAGACCCTCGACACGAGGAAGCAATCGATGGTCGCCGAGGCCGGCTCGCTCGACGCGACGCTGAAGGAGATGGATTCGCTCGAGCTGGACAAGCTGCTCATCGAGCTGGAGAACACCAGGAACGATCTCACGCTCCAGCTAAACGAAGTCGGTTCGACGCTCTCCGAGGTCCACCTCAGCTACACGCGCGAGCGGTCCAATCTCGAGGAGATGCACGAGCCAAGCTACCAGAGGGTCAGGGTCGACCTCGAGAACGCCGAGCTCAAGTACGAGGACGACAAGCTCTTCATCCAGACGACAAGGAAAGAGGTCACCGAGCTGAGCAAGAGGTTCCAAGAGCTCGACTCGCAACTGCAGAAGGTCCTCGCCTCCTCGACCAACAGCCAGCCGGTCATTGCGGAGTTCAACAGTAAGATCAAGCGTCTTGAAGAGGAGAGGAACGCGGCTGACAGGTCGGCGCTCAACGCCGAGAAGGAGATCTTCTCGCTGCAGCAGATCGCCACGAGCGTCCAGGAGAAGGTGGAACAGTACCTGAGCCAGCTGAGGTTCTACGGCTACGACGAGGTGCTCGAAGTGTTCGACGGGAGCGACGAGCTCCTCTCGCAGGTGCGCTTCGAGTACGAGGGACTAGGCCGGTACGTCAACAAGAGCGCGGTCCGGGAGTACGCCGCGGTCTACGACAACTATAGGCACCTCTCCGAAAGGATCAACGAGCTCGAGAAGGAGAGGACTTCGATAGTACGTTTCATCGAGAACATCGACGCCGAGAAGAAGAAGGTCTTCATGACGGCGTTCGAGACCATCAATAAGGAGTTCCAGGGGACCTTCAACAGGCTCACCGGAGGCGTGGGCAGGCTGGAGCTCGAGAACCCGGAGGACATCTTCGTGGGCGGTATCTACCTGATGGGCAACTTCAGGAACAAGGGGGACTGGGAGTCTTCCTCGATGTCCGGAGGCGAGAAGTCGGTCACGGCCGTCGCGCTCATACTCGCGATACAGAAGGTCAACCCCCACCCGTTCTACCTCTTCGACGAGATCGACCAGAACCTCGACCAGAACAACTCGAAGAACCTCGCCGAGTTCTTCAGAGAAAGGTCCAACGGCGCACAGATACTCGTGGTCTCGCTCAAGGACACGATGGTCGCCCAGAGCAACATCGCGTACGGCGTCTACTCCGTGGGAGGCATCTCGAGGATCGTCCGCTCCAAGATGGAGGTCGAAGTGAAGAATGCCTGACGACAGCTTCGCCAAGGCGCCGCTCAACCTCCTAATCGACCCCCGGGCTGCCAAGCGCAAGTCTCCGTGGGAGATCCACCTCTCGGAGCTCCTCGACCTCTTCCTCCAGGCGATTACAAAGTCCGAGATACTGGACCTGAGGGTCGCCGGGACGGCCGCCCTCACCTCCGCCACGATCTACCGGTTCAAGGTTGAGTCACTCTTCCTCTTCCAGAAGCTGCAGAGGGAGAGGAAGATGATCGACGCGACGGAGCCGCCTCAGATCGTCGTCATGCCGTTCAGGTACGAGATCTATTCCACGACCGTCGAGGAACTGTTCGAGGCTCTCTCGAGGATACTCGAGGAGATAGTGGTCCAGGAGAGGGAGGAGAGCACCGTCTCGGCGTCGCTTCTCGAGGATACCCCGCCCCCCAACCCCGAGGAGTACCTCATCAACATCCTCTCGAACCTAGAGGCGTTCAAGGGCATACTCAGGGACAGGATAGGCCCGACCGGACGAATCAAGTTCTCGGACCTTGTGAAAGGGATGCCTATCGTCGAGGCGGCACGCACCTTCATCCTCCTGCTCTTCTCGGCGAGCGGGGGCGAGATAGTATTGGAGCAGGAGGGCGAGGAAGACCTCCTCATCGTGCTGGTGGGCTAGTTGAGCGAAGCGGGCAGAGACGTGCGCGGGAGAATAGAGGCCGCGTTGTACTCCTCGGGTCGCGCCCTCGACGCCGAGCAGCTGGCGAACGCAGCAGGGATAACCTCGAAGAAGAGGGCGATCGACGAGGCGAAGGCGATAGCGGCCAGCTTCAAGTCGGCGACCTCCTCGTTGGAGATAGTCGAGTACCCAGGCCCCCGTTTCGCGATGCAACTCAAGGCCGAGTACAACAACATCGCCAGGCGCTTCGCGACCAAGCCCCTCCTTTCCAAGGCCGCCCTCAGGACCCTCTCGTTCGTAGCCTACTTCCAGCCGATATCGAGCTCGGACCTCTCCGCCAGGAGGGGCTCCCAGGTCTATGAGCACGTCAGGGACCTCGAGGAGGTGGGCTTCCTCGTCTGGGAGCGCAAGGGCCGCTCCAAGCTCTACCGCACCACCGGAGAGTTCGCGGAGTACTTCGGGCTGAGCACCGACGTCGCGACCATGAAGCACCAGCTCGAGCGCCGCACGATGATCCTGCGCTGAGCCCTTCGAAAACCTTAACACCTCCTTCCGGAGCGGGCGAGGATGGTTTCGACCTCATGGTAAAAGCGGTAGAGAATCTCAGAAAGAGAAAGCCGACCGGCGGCAAGCGCAGGCCCAACCGTTCCCGCAGGGCGTTCGAGAAGGACGGCTATCCGTTCGAGCCGGTCGTCGGTGAGACCGTCAGGTCGCCGCAGCGCACCAGGGGAGGCAGCATGGCTTATGGCCTGAGGACGGCGGCCGTGGCGAATGTCTTCGACAGCTCGAGCGGCAAGACCGTCAAAAGCAAGATCCTCAGGGTGACGGCCAACAAGGCGAACAGGGAATACGAGAGAAGGGGTGTCATCACCAGAGGGGCGCTCATCGAGACCGAGCTGGGGTCGGCGAAGGTCACGTCCAAGCCCAGCGACGATGGCGTGGTCAACGCCGTGCTACTGAAGTAGTGTTGAAGTCATACGACAGACAGGTAGTCTGGCTGGAGTATCTGGATTCCGAGCGGAAGCGCGGCGAAGGCCGGCGCGTTCCCATGAACTCGTGTGTCCGCGCGCCAACGCTCGAAGAGCTCAAGCTCGCCTGCGACCGTCTGAAACTTGAACCCGAGGCCCAGGTCGCAAGGTATCCCAGCGGGGTAGCGCGGCTCTCCGGTTACGTCTCCGTGAAGAAGGGCGGGAAAAAAC
>JASHZW010000028.1 GCA_030042335.1 Nitrososphaerales archaeon | reverse complement strand
CTCCCCCTACATGTACTTCATGAAGTTCGGTGAGCGCCGGATTGTGGGGTCGAGCCCTGAGATGCTTCTTAGGGTCGAGGACCGGCAGGTCGAGACGTTTCCCATAGCAGGAACAGCACCGCGAGTCACAGACAAAGAGGAGAACGACCGCATCACAAAGGAGCTCCTCGCCGACCCCAAGGAGCGCGCGGAGCACGTCATGCTCGTAGACCTCGGCCGGAACGACATAGGTAAAGTCTCCAAATATGGAACCGTAAAGGTCCCGGAGCTCTTCACCGTGCAGCAGTACAGCCACGTCCAGCACATCGTATCGAGGGTCACGGGGGAGCTGAGGGACGAGTTCGACTCATTCGACGCAATGCGTGCCATATTTCCCGCCGGGACGCTGTCCGGCGCGCCGAAGCCCAGAGCCATGGAGATAATCGAGGAACTCGAGCCGACCCGCAGGGGTCCCTACGGTGGCGCGCTCGGCTACTTCTCCTTCAACGGGAATGCCGACTTTGCCATAACAATCCGCACCTTGGTCGCCAACGGAAAACACTGCAGCATCCAAGCCGGAGGCGGTGTGGTCGCCGACTCCGTCCCCGAGAAGGAATGGCAGGAGACCGAGAACAAGGCAGCGGGACTCTTCCGAGCGGTAGAGGCGGCGGGTGGCAGGAAATGAAAGTCCTAATCATCGACAATTACGACTCCTTCGTCTACAACCTCGCCCAGTACGTCGGCGAGCTAGGCGGTACGCCCGAGGTCTACAGGAACGACAAGATAGCGCTCAAACAGGCCGCGGCCACGAAACCAGACCGCATCATCATCTCGCCGGGCCCCGGCAACCCCGAGGACGAGCACTACTTCGGTGTCTGCCAGGGAATCCTGAAGACGATGAGCAGGGACATTCCCACGCTTGGCGTCTGCCTAGGCCATCAGGGTATCGGCGCGGCATTCGGGGGCAAGATCGTGCGCGCTTCCAAGTTGATGCACGGCAAGACGAGCAGGATGGTACACGACGGCAGGGGCGTGCTCCGAGGTATACCGGTTCCCTTCGAGGCCACGCGGTACCACTCGCTCGTGATAGAGAAGAACAGCGTCCCGGACTGCCTGAAGGTCACCGCCCTTTCGATGGACGACGCCGAAATAATGGGCGTGCGCCACCTGGAGTATCCCATAGAGGGTGTGCAGTTCCACCCAGAATCGATAATCACCCAGGACGGAAAGAGGATAATCAGGAACTTCCTGGACGAGGGCATCAAGCAGTGATACAGCAGGCGATTGCCCGGCTCGTCGAAGGGCACGAACTGACGGCAAACGAAGTCGAGACATCCCTTGAGGAGATAATCGCGGGTACCGCGACCCATGCGCAGATCGCCGGGTTCCTCGTGGCCCTCAGAGGCAAGGGGGAGACTGCCGACGAGCTGGCTGCGTTCACTCTTACCTTTCGGCAGCACGGGCTCAAAATCCACCCCCGCTCCACCGGAAGACTCGTTGACACCTGCGGGACCGGCGGTGATGGTGCCGGGACGTTCAACGTCAGTACGGTCTCCGCCATAGTCGCGGCAGGAGCGGGTGTGCGTGTCGCCAAGCACGGCAACAGGTCGGTGACCGGGAAGAGCGGAAGCGCAGACCTCCTCGAGACGCTGGGCTTCAACTTGGCGATGGACCCCTCCAGGGTCCAGGATTCCATCGACCAGATAGGGATAGGGTTCATGTTCGCGCCGGCGTTTCATCCCGCCATGAAGCAGGTCATCCCGGTCAGGAAAGAGCTCGGCATCCGGACGATCTTCAACCTGATGGGCCCGCTGATGAATCCTGCCGGAGCCTCCCACCAGGTCCTCGGGGTCTACTCATCCTCGCTTCCGCCAAAGATAGCCCAGGCCCTGCAGAAGCTCGGCACCAGGGAGGCGATGGTCGTTCACGCGCTCGAGGGGATGGACGAGATCTCTGTCACAGGCCGAACGACGGTCTCCTGGCTCCGTAACGGCAGGGTATCGTTACACGATTATGGACCGAAGGACTTCGGTGTGGAGATGCCGGAGACGCCTGCCATCCACATATCCTCCCCCCAGGAAGCCGCCGGCGTGGCACTTGCCATTCTCGACGGTACCAGCGGATCCGACTGGGGGGTGAATACGGTCCTCGTAAATGCGGCCGCTGCCATAGTCGTCGGAGGTCTCGCCAGCACGTTCCAGGAGGCCGTCCCCTTGGCCAGCGAATCGATCGACAGCGGAGCCGCCCTCAAGAAGCTCGAGGGGCTGGTCCGGATGAGCGGCGGAAACATGGAGAGGCTGGAGAGTCATGCAGCGGCCCAATAGGTCCTTCATCTACACCCTCGTCGAGTCAGCGAGGAAGACCATCTCCGAGGGCTACTATCGCGTCGAAGAGGTCAAACTCCCCAGAAGGAGCCTGCGCTCTGC
Organism: Nitrososphaerales archaeon; assembly: GCA_030042335.1. The sequence goes on along the minus strand of JASHZW010000028.1, from coordinate 2,824 downwards.
CATACGTCCCGGTCCCCGCATCCCGATAATCGCGGAGGTGAAGTTCAGGTCGCCGGCGGAGGGGTCTCTCCGTGCGGCGGAGAACGTCGTCGGGATTGCCTCGAGTTACGAGAGCGGTGGTGCGGCGGGCATCTCCGTCCTCACCGAGCCGAAGCACTTCGAGGGACGTATAGAGTACCTTCCCAGCGTGAAGAGGGCCATCTCCCTGCCCGTCCTCATGAAGGACATCGTCGTCGCTCCCGTCCAGATTGAGGCGGCGAACAGGATCGGAGCCGATGCCATCCTGCTCATGGCGAGCATCTTCAGGGCCGGACTTGCCGACCTGCCCCTGGAGGCGATGATCGGTCTCGCTCACTCCAAGGGCCTCGAGGTGTTGCTGGAATCGCACACGCAGGAGGAGTACTTGCTGGCCCTGGCGAGCTCGGCCGACGTCGTCGGGATCAACAACAGGAATCTGGAAACCCTAGCGGTCTCCCTAGACACGTCGAGAAGGCTGCTTCTGACGGGTAAGGCCTCCAAGACAGTCATCTCGGAAAGTGGCCTGTCCAAGCGCAGTGAGCTCGTCGAGTTGAGGTCACTCGGGGCCGACGGTTTTCTTGTCGGGTCGAGCCTGATGAGGTCAAAGGATATCGAGGAGGCTGTCCGCGAGCTAGCGGGTGCGTAGAAGATGCTGAGAGTGAAGATATGTGGCATGACACGGGAGATCGACGTCAACTTTGCGATACTTTCGGGCGCAGACGCGCTCGGTTTCATCGTCGGCTTTCCCACTTCTCCCCGCAACATCACGATCGAAAAGGCGGCGGAGCTCTCGAAGAAAGTCCCTCCCTTCGTCGATGCCGTCCTCGTCACCACTGACGAGACTGTCAGAGCCAACCCGGGGCTAGGTGGAGGCAGGTTCGACGCCCTTCAGCTCTACGGCGAGGTCCCCGACCCAGAGGAGCTACGCAAGCTCACGGGAGCGAGGCTCGTCAGGGCCTACGCGGTCCAGGGCGACGACATGGAAGGTGCCAAGGCCGCCATCAAAGGGTTCGACGCCTTGCTGACGGACGCCTTCGTCGAGGGACAGATGGGCGGGACCGGAGTGACCGCGAACTGGACAGTCTGCAAGAAGCTGAAACATGCGATAATCCCGACGCGCCTCATCCTCTCCGGCGGCCTCAACCCGAACAACATCGAAGCAGCAGTGAAGATGGTCAAGCCGTTCGCCGTCGACGTCTCCTCCGGTGTGGAGAGCGTCCCCGGACTCAAGGACCCGGGAAAGGTCATGGAATTCATCAAGAAAGCGAAGGTGGCAGACTGGTAGTGGGCGAAGACTACCCTATGCATGGTCGGTTCGGGCGCTACGGTGGACAGTTCATCCCGGAGACCCTGGTCCCGGCGGTGCAGGAACTGGAGAAGGCATACCTCTCCCTCCGCAGGGACCCTTCCTTCAAGAGGGAGCTGCGCGCTCTGCTCACGGACTACGCGGGCCGTCCCACGCCGCTCTACTTCGCCTCGAACCTCACCAAGAGCGTCGGCGGGGCCAGAATATTCCTCAAGAGGGAAGACCTGCTCCATAGCGGCGCGCACAAGATCAACAACACCCTGGGGCAGGGACTGCTCGCGAAAAGGATGGGCAAGCCGAGGGTCATCGCCGAGACAGGCGCCGGCCAGCACGGGGTGGCCACGGCGATGGCGTGCGCCGTACTGGGCCTGAAGGCGGAGGTCTATATGGGCTCGGAGGACATCGAGAGACAGAAGCTCAATGTCTTCAGGATGAAGCTGCTCGGCGCGGAGGTCCACAGTGTGAATACGGGTTCGCGCACGCTCAAGGACGCCATCAATGAAGCGCTCAGGGACTGGGTGACGAACCTCGAGGACACCTACTACATCATCGGTTCGGTCGTCGGGCCTCACCCGTACCCTGTCTTGGTAAGGGACTTCCAGAGCGTCATCGGGAACGAGATCAAGCAGCAGATGAGGAAGAAGGAAGGTCGACTCCCCGACGCAGTCGTCGCATGCGTGGGGGGAGGCAGCAACGCGATGGGTTCTTTCCATCCCTTCGCCGACGACGAGGAGGTAAGGCTCTTCGGCGTCGAGGCGGGTGGTACCGGCAAAGGAAGGAGCGCAGCGACGCTGGTCGAAGGCAGGGAGGGCGTCCTCCACGGGATGCTGACCTATCTGCTGCAGGACGAGGACGGGCAGATCGCGAACACCGAAAGCGTCTCGGCCGGCCTTGACTACCCCGGTGTGGGCCCCGAGCATTCCTTCCTGAAGGACAGCAAGAGGGCGACCTACGTGTCGGCTTCAGACGAAGAAGCCGTGAGGGCCTTCCACCTCCTCTCAGAGAGGGAGGGTATCATACCCGCGCTCGAGTCGTCGCACGCGCTTGCGTACGCAGCCAAACTCGCGCCCAAGATGAACAGGGATGAGAGCATAGTCGTCACGCTGTCCGGGAGGGGCGACAAGGACGTCCAGATAATCGCCAAGCGGGAGGGAATTGAAATCTGAGTCCCATCCGTGCCGCCTTCAGGTCGCGAGGCGAAGGCGCCCTCATCACTTACGTGATGGGCGGCGACCCTGATCTGGAGACGTCGGAAAAGGTCATCGAAGCGCTGGTAGCCGGCGGAGCAGACATCGTAGAGGTTGGCATACCCTTCTCAGACCCGATAGCCGACGGGAAGTCCATCCAGGAGGCCGCAGTGAGGTCGCTTTCCGCCGGGACCAGGCCCGCAGATGTCCTGCGGGTGGTCTCCCGAGTGAAGAAGAAGCACAGCGTCCCGATCGCGATAATGACCTACTACAACATCCTCTACTCTCCCGGGCTTGAGAAGTTCCTGTCGGG
>JASHZW010000027.1 GCA_030042335.1 Nitrososphaerales archaeon | reverse complement strand
ATGGTCTCCTTGACCTTATCCATTGTTTCGGCCGTCACCTTCGCGACGATATCGTACACGCCATAAACTACGTAAACTTCGCTCACATTCTCCACCGCCTTAAGTTGCTTTACCAGTTCCTCCTCGGCGCCTAAATCAGCGTTGATCAGGACGAAGGCCATTGGCATGTCTTGTCTCTCTCATCTTACCAACTTCTCATTATAAAGCATTCCATTTTGTGGTCCTGCCACATCTTTCAACCGGCGACGGCACAAATCTCCAGAACCTTCTGGAGGAAGAGCGCTACTCCATGTTTCTCGAAGCGAATTCCTTCGCGGTCTGCACTTCAATCAGTTTCGCGGCTTTCTTGAGAGATTCATCATTGGAAATCAGCGACTTTGCATTCCTGTTCACGGCCGAGGCGACAACAATCGCGTCGGGAAGCTTGAGCCCGGTCGCCGCCCGAATCCTCCCCCGCGTCATCGGCTATCGGTGTGGAGACCGGACGATCTCGTAGTTCCGGGAGGAGACGACGTGGGCGAGGAAGTCATCCTTTTCTAAGAGCTCGCCCGTCATGTGATACCCCGCGCACATCTCGGCAATCACGACCGTCGATAGAATGCATTTCAGCTCCCGGAGTCTATCCGGTCAAGAATCTTGCTTGAGTACTCGAGGAAGTCGTCCTTGTTCTTGACGTCGATGAAGATATTTGTATCCAGAGAAACGTTCAGTCCCATTCTTTCCTCAGCCTTCTCTGAAACGCGACCCCTCCCTCGTGCCATGGCCTTTGGGCCCAGAGCGTCTGTGAAAGCGTCCCCGGTTTGGCCTTTCGCAGCACGACCTGGTCATCTTCGTCGAGGAAGACGACGCGGTCTCCCCTCTTCAGCCCGAGAGCATCCCTCACTTCCTTCGGTATCGTGACCTACCCCTTCTCGCTCACTGGAGATACACCTATCTCATGCATGGATAATTCCTACTTGCTAGAAGGAATTCCTTTACTTACGCTTTACCAGCTTGCCGGCTGACGATATCCCGCAAGGACCCATTGCTGCGAGATAAAACGGTGCCGGAGTGTGATTGCCGCAAATGTCCCTGCCTTGACACGAAGGAAAATCAATAACGAAGTAGGAAGCCACGCCAATCAACGTTACACCATTCCGCTGGTAAACGCTGGTGTGTTCATATCACCTCTTTTGCCTTAGCACTCTGTATTATAGTTAGGTCGGACGTTGTCAATCTTGAATAGAAAATCACGCGATGGTCAATTGATGGTTATACCCGGTTCGCATTACCGTAAGGACCCTGTTTCCAAATCTGGTATGGGAGCTAAGGATGCTTGCGCGGAGCTTCTCGCGCAGAACCATGACACTTTCCAACAACAGGATTTCATCTGGAAGAGTCTCGGGCGAGAGCCTTGAAATGGGAGCGCGCAGACCTCGTCCGTGGGCACAGCGCTAGCCATGTTGTTTTCGCCCTTTCTTCGCCTTCCGCCCAGCAAACCACTTGTCGACTATATCGTTCAGCCAACGGTCTACCTCGGGTTCCGGCTGGGCTAGAGCCGGCGTCGACTCCCATCAGTTCGGGAAGCGGCCCGACCCGAGAATTCTTCGGTAATCCTTATATTGGCCCGTGGGCGCACATCAGTCCGAGCGGTCTCTTTTGAGGCCGTGGAGGCAGAGCTGGGGGAGCAAGTATACTCTCCCCTATGACTCTCCGAACTCTCCTTTGCTCAGGAACTTGCCCGTATTGTTCGCCGCAATGTTCTTCGCTATTTCTCTTCGCCGTGACGTGAATACCTTACAGACCCGGGGAATGGCCAAGTGGCATGACGCTTCCGCCATGGCTAGCCCAAGCAGGAACCAAAACGCGAAATCCTCCTCCAGAGCGTTCGAACGGATTAGGTGTATTGAAAGACGGTTAGTCGCCATGGTGCAAGGTAGCCGAATGCGACTCCCTCACCCAGCGAGATAACGTAATCTGGATGAGAACTAGCCAGAAGAAGCAGGAAAAGGCCGAGCAAGGAACCGAGAAGCACAACTGCGAGTCCTTTGAGGGCTGCTCGCATAGGCTGATTGAAACGAAAGTATGATGTAAGGTTTTCAATTATCTTTCATTCCAGAAGTTTGCTTCGTTCTTCTCCAAGGCTACCTTCACGAGCTTCTTGATTAGCGGCACAGGCGTTTCCCTGTCGAGAGGAAGATGAACCGCGGATTTGGTGGTCGTATAGCCGGCCAGTTCGGCCTTGTTCTCCTCGATTATCGGAGGCCTAAGATAGAGACCGATATGATTGCTCTGCAAGCCAAACCAGACGAGCCGCCCCTTTGTATTGGTAGTGTGGTATTCTGTAACTGATGCTTTCCTTCGCAGATGGCACTGTCATCCGGATTGCTTCACGAACTTCCTCGAGCTTCTTACGGAGTTGCTTCGGTGACGACGAGATGTATTCGTCCACGTCTTTCGAGGCTCGGACAATGTTGTCGTCTTTGGTCTTCCTTCGGTGGCCAGACTTCCTCGAGACCAATCCTGAACCCTAGACCAGACTTCTGATGCTTTCGGCTACGACCCTCTCATCGCCATCAGCGAGGAGCAAGCAATTCACAGCGAGGCTGTTTCCCAGAGCGTAAATCCATACCGACGGATCTCCTTCACGCAGTCTGGCCTGGATGTCGGCCACCTGGGCTACCGTCCTGTTCGTAAAGGTCAGTTTGAGTCCGAATCTATGATAGCCGATGCCTTCCACGAGTCTGTCGGGGAACGCGGAGAGCTGGATGTCTGGGAGGTCATTGAGCAGGTTCCGGAGGTTCTCGGCCCTCCTCAGGGCTGGTTCTATGCGTAGCTTGCGGTGGTCCATCGTCACCCATCTCTGCAGCGCGGCGACTGTTCCGACAATCTGCAGCCTGTCGAGTTTGTACCCCCTGCCTACGCTCTTGTAGTGGCCCGCCCTTGGCTGGTAGCCCCCTGCCTCCTGTCCGATGAAGCTATGAAGGGCGACCGTCTCAATTAGGTCCTTCCTGCCGCACACCCATCCGGCGGAGTTTGCCCCTTCCACGTATTTTGCCGCATAGCAGACTAGGTCGGCACCCATCTTCGCGAACCTACTGAGCAGTTCGGTCGGGTAGGTCTGCCCGGCCGCGTCGACGATAATCGGTATGCCGTGCATGTGCCCTATCTCTATCACGCGCTGGAGCGGGATAATGTCGGTCCTCGAGTCGGGGAAATCTGGGACCATGAAGTGGATGGCCGCGGTCCTTTCTCCCAGTGCAGCTTCCAGCTCGGCCTCGCTCGCCCCCCGCTTTTCGTCCCCGACTTCGACGAGCTTCCCTCCGGCCACCTCCATGCTCCTGTCATACATCCCGGGCTCTCCTTGGTTCGCTCCGCGGAGGTTCCGCTGGATGACAATCTCGTTCTTCATACCTGTAGAGTCGGGCAGCTGCCTCATCTTCTCGCGGTCCTTGCCTGCCATGCATGCTGCGGCACTCAGTACAAGGGCGGCGTACGCTCCTGAGGTGATGTGTGCAGCTTCAGCTCCGCAAATCTTGGCGATGGTGTCACCCGCTTTCTCCTCGAGCTCCCACAGGCTGCACCAGTTCAGGTTCGCTTCGACCATTGCGTCGAGAACCTCTTGGGGGAGCACCGACCCACCCAGGCGCGTTATCGGGAACTGTCCGTTGATGACGCGTCTGACGCCGAGTTCCTTGTACATACTGCGCATTGCCTTCCTGCTGCCGACCGTGGATAAAAAGAAGGTCGCCCCCTGTTCCGCACCAGAACTGGTAATAAGGCACGGCTCCCGACGGGTCATTATCCCATGAATGTGCTGGTCATCGACTACGCTCAGGACGACCCTGTCAAATGCACCTCGAGGAAGATGATCAGGATGGGGCTTGCAACCGAGGTATCGCGGAAGTTCCATGCCTCCAGCTCGATGCTCGTCCTCAACCCATTCGCGGAAATCGTCCTCTCCCCTCCGGACTCGTCCGCTAAGGCCGTGCTCGCTATAGACTGCTCATGGAACCTAGCCAGAGAGGTCTTCTTCAAGAAACTGGGAGGGAAGCACCGCAGGCTCCCTGCCCTCCTCGCTGCGAACCCGACCAACTACTCGAGGCTCGGAATGCTCAGCTCAGTGGAGGCGGTGGCTGCGACCCTCTTCATCGTCGGAGAGGAAGCGGACACGGAAAGGTGTCTCTCCCTCTACAAATGGGGTCCGACATTTCTGACGCTCAACAGGGACCCTCTGGTCGAATACAGCAGGGCGGAATCCGAGGAGGCTGTCAGGGTGGTCGAGAGAGAGTTCTTCGGTCAGTTCCTCGACGGCAGAAAAGAATAAAGGAGCTTGTGCCGGCCTTCGGCCGAGTGACGCGAGCCGGTGGGCGGGCCACGGGGTTTACCCTGGGGAAGTTCCTCCCTCGCTGCAGGATGCATGACGCTGAGAAGCGTAACCGGAGACGGTTGGCAACGGAACAGAAACGAGACCTCCCTCGTCATATGCGGTGAAGGAGAAATCCGGAGTTCGACGGGTGTGGGGATGAAACGGCCGACCCATGCAGAGCAAGGCCGAACGTGGCCGTCGACGGGCCTGCACCAGGCCAAGGTAGGCTGCTAAGCTGAATCCCGCCTAGAACAGAAGGAGGACTACTGCCGGGACGCGTCACTTTATCAAAATTCTTATGTTCCGATTTTCGGCGAAAAAACGACCCAGATGCCATACCGGTTCGCGCACCTATCAGATACCCACATAGGGACGTTCAGACAGCCCGCGCTGCAGAAGCTCGTCCTGGATGCATTCATCACGGCCATGGACATCTGTATCGAGAGGCCGGTGGATTTCATCGTACTCAGCGGGGACCTCTTCGACTCTAACATCCCCAACATGACGCTCGCGAACATCGCGGTCAGGAAGATGAAGGAAGTCAGGGACAGAGGGATTCCGATATACCTCGTCTACGGGAGCCACGACTTCAGTCCGACCCAGACATCGGTGGTCGACATGCTGGAGAGCGCCGGGCTGTTCAGGAACGTGTCGAAGGGCGTGATGCTGGACGGCAAGTTTGAGCTCGAAGTCTACAGAGACCCGCGTACTGGGGCCAAGCTCTGTGGAGTGTATGGCAGGAGACTGGGCATGGAGTCGGACGTCTTCAAGTCTCTCGACAGGGAGACACTCGAGTCAATAGACGGGTTCAAGGTCTTCGTGTTCCATGGTGCCGTCGCGGACCTCGCTCCCGATGTGATGAAGAGCACCTCTGTCCCGGTCTCGGACTTCCCGCGCGGGTTCGACTATTACGCTGGGGGTCATCTTCACGACAGGATGCTCGAGAACGTCTCTGACATGACTATCGCGTACCCCGGGGCTCTCTTTGCAGGAGGTGACTATCAGGACATGGAGAAGAGCGCCCGCGGGATGCAGAGAGGATTCTTCGTGGTGACCTTCGACCAGAAGGTGAGCGAAATAGAGTTCGTTCCCGTGAAGGTCTGCGATTGGCGCCTGATCGAGTACAACGCGGAAGGAAAGCACTCGATGGACGCGAAGAGCCAATTGCTCGAAATCGCCAGAGATGCCGAGGTGGCGAACAGGGTGGTCCTGCTCAAGGTCTCGGGCGAGATGGTCAGTGGGAGGACATCGGACATCGACTTTGTCGAGATACGCAGGATGATGCGTGAGAGAGGGGCGCTTGAGATTTTGCTCAATTACAACGCGCTCAGCTCGAAGGAGTACGCAGTCAAGAGCGTGGTGACGGACAGCCCCCACCAGATAGAGGAGAAGGTGTTCAGGGAAAGGCTGTCTGAAGCGAAGTTCCGTCAGAAGAAGCTGGCAGGAGAGACCGGAGTGACCACCTCCAAGGAGATACTTCGCGTGCTCAAAGATGAGAAGAAGGAAGACGAGGCCAAGGACGACTATGACTCGAGACTGCTCAAAGGAGTCGTCAGCACCTTGGAACTGGACGATGAGTTCAAATGATTCTCAAGTCGATCACGCTCCGCAACATCAGGAGCTATCGAGAGCCTGTCACGATTGATTTCGAGGCCGGTACCACCTTGTTCGAGGGAGATGTCGCCTCGGGGAAGTCCACAATCCTGTCAGCGGTGGAGTTCGCCCTGTTCGGGCTTGGGGACCTGAACGGTTCGTTTCTTCTCAGGAATGGGATGGAGAATGGGTATGTTACGCTCAAGTTCGAGGTGGACGGTAGCGAGCACCTTGTCCACCGAGGGCTGGCGAGGAAGGGCGACAGCGTGAGGTCGGGTGATTCGTTCCTGCAGGAGGGCGACGAGAGGAAGAAGTACTCGGCGAAGGAGCTCAAGGAAAGAATCCTGCAGCTCCTGAGGTTCAACGAACCCTCGAACCCCAAAGCACAGAGTGTAATCTACCGGTACGCGATCTTTACGCCACAGGAGGCGATGAGGGACATCATCGAGAGGGATTCGGGTACCCGGCTCGAGACCCTGAGGAAAGCGTATGGGATAGAGCAGTACAGAACCGCAGCGCAGAACACGAAGACCGTCTCCACCGAATTCAGGGTCAAGATAGCTGGGCTCAAGGAAAGGACCGAGAACATCGAGAAGGACCGTCAGGAGCTTTCTAGGATACGTGAGAGACTGGAGAATCTGAAATCCAGCCTTGTGGAATCGAAGAAGAAAGAGGAGACAGTCGCAAGAGAACTGGACTCGAAGAGGGCAGAGCGAGAGGAAATGGAGGAGAGGAAGGAGGAGATGGGCAAGGCGCAGGAGAGGATTCCGCTGCTGGTGAGACAAATGCACGAGGCCGAGGACAATCGCTCGTTGGCGGCGAAGGATGGAGACGCAGCCAGCAGGAGGGTCTCTGCCCTCTCCAAGGATATCGAACGGCTCGGTGCTGTAGAGAATCCGACGATGAAGAGTGCGGAGGAACTCGACAAGGAATCAGAGGCGTTGGAGAAGGAAATCAGGAACCTCAGGGACGAGTCATCCAAGCTTTCCGAGCGACTGGAGAGCTTCAGGAATCTGATGGAGACCGGCGTCTGCCCAACATGCGGACAAGAGTACGAGGCCGACGAGGTAGGCGAGAAGAAGGCGCACATCGACAGGGAACTAGACCGGATTCGCAGGAGGCTTGAAGCCCTAGAGAAAGAGAAGAAGGCGATCGACAGAATCATCGACCTAGCGGAAGAATTTCGCGTCACGCGCGAGAAGCTCAGGCTCCTCCACGACAGCCTCAAAGAGTCCCGGGAGAGGGAAGAGTCCAGCGCAAGGCTCCTGCAGAAGATGGAAAAGGAGCTGACCGAGCTGAACGAACAGCTCAGGCAGGCCAACAAGGAAAGCGAGCCGATCATGCGGATGGAGAAGGATATCCAGAGAATCGACAACGAAATTCAGCGCCTCGAGAGAGAACGCTCGTCTGTCATTAAGCAACTCGGTGGGATCGAGAGGGAGGCCGAGGGCCTGAAGGACGGCGAGAGCAAGCTCGAGGCCGGAATCAAGGAGAAAGAGGAGTTTCAGAAGCTGCAGAGCTCGCTCGAGGAGGACAGGACCTGGCTCTCGGAATACTTCGCCCCCACGGTCGAGCTCATCGAGAAACAGGCCTTCGCGAACCGGAACCAGCGCTTCAACCAGCAGTTCCAGCGGTGGTTCCAGATTCTCGTCGACGATCCCGACCTGAGGGTTCGCGTCAAGGAGGACTTCGCACCGGTGATCGAGCGGGAGGGATACGAACAGGACTACGGGCAGTTGAGTGGTGGCGAACGGACGAGTGTCGCGCTCGCGTACCGCCTCGCCCTGAACACTACGGTCCAGGAAGCCGCGCTGGGGCAGGAGCCGAACCTCCTGATACTGGACGAGCCTACCGACGGCTTCAGTAAGGAACAGCTCGGAAAGTTTGGGGATATCCTGACGGAACTGAGATGCCCGCAGGTCATACTGGTCTCCCACGAACGGGAGCTCGAAAACCTAGCCGACAGGGTCTACAGGGTCGAGAAGGTCAACGGGGAATCCATGGTCTCGGTCGCCGAATCCCACCAAAAGTGACTTTAAGCACCGGGGCAGTCCGGAAGAGTCTTTGCCCCGAAGGATAACCTGGCTCTCCAACGTCATGTCGGCCGACAGCATCGGGCTGGAGGAGAAGGTCGCCAAGGCAATAGAGCTGACCGAGAGCCCTC
>JASHZW010000026.1 GCA_030042335.1 Nitrososphaerales archaeon | reverse complement strand
CCGGTTCCGTCTTCGTCGGGTCTTTCACTCTGGCGAAGGCGATGGCAGTCCCGGCCAACAGCAGGGAGACAACACAGGTGAGGCAGATCGCGGAGCCAAATCCCAGCATAGCCACCTCAACCACATCGGTGAGAGAAGTTGTAGAGATGATGGAGCGGGACAACGTGCGTGAGGTCTTCATCGTTGACGGAATGTCGACGCTGGCATACGTAGGAGTGTTCACGTCAGCGGAGCTCATCAAAGCGAGGGAGCTCGGCATGCAGCGAAGCGATGAATGACCGTCCTTTTTGAGCGTGGCCACCGTCACCGAATTCTTCCTGGGGAGCCGTCTATCGGATTGGAGCCGTTATGTCGGGCGCAGACGAGCAGTGGTCGGGTTAGGACCATGGGTCAAGGCTTCAGCCGGACCCGACGTAAGCCAGCGCCGTCCGGAAGCTCTTGATGGAATCAAGACTGGGCGTCAACGCAAGAATCGAGTCTCCGCTCTGAAGCTCGAAATCGTCCTTAGGATTGGAGATGATTTCACCATGCCTGTCTACAAGCAACACAGGTGCGACATTATTGAGCGCCTTGAAGACCACGGGAGGCTTGGTCGTCGTATCCAGCGTGAACTCCGAGATGTATTGCGACAATCGACTGATGTCAGGGCTCGTTGGCGGCGTGATGAGTATCCCGACGACTTCCGGGGCTACGGACGAGAACGCAAGGATGCTCGCGACGATGTCGAACATCGGGACGACTACATCAATGTCGGAGGACGTCCTGGCAGATTCGGCGAGGTCACGGTCGGCTACGACCGTCAGGATCCTCACATCCTTGTTCTGGTTTCTAGCGTTCATCGACACCAGGAGATTATCTCCGTCATCGTCGAGGGCGCAGACTAGGGTCGATGCCCTCTGCACTCCCGCGTCTCTGAGCGCCTGGAACGACCTGCTGGCCGTCGCAGGAATCGCGAGCTCGCCAGACAGCTGTAGCGTCCGAGCCACGGAAGGGTCGACCGTTATTATGACATGCTCGACCCTGACCCGGTGCAGCCACTCTGCGGAATATTTGCCCAGATAGCTGAAGCCGGCCACGATGACGTGGCCCCGCGCATGTGCTATTTTCCGCGCCACACTCCTCTCCCTGAGGGTTTCCTTGCTTACGACCGAGGTAAGGATGCCCTGCACGATGGAGGCGGCAAGGCCGACGCTCACGATGAAGGTGATGGCGAGCAGCACCTCCTCCGATGGGGCCATTCCTATTATGTTCGGGGCATAGATCCCGATCGTCGTTATCGTCGAGACGGAACCGAGGAAGGCGGTTAGCAGGTTCAGATGCTGGTAGTACGAGAAGACCGCTGTTCCAAAGCCGAACATGAAGACCAGCAGTAGAATCTGAATCCAGATGTGTCTGATTATGGAAAGAGGCCCATAGAGAAAGATATCCACGAAGTCATTCAACATGCCACCAATGCTCTCTCTTGCCCCCGAACGTGCCAGCCTTCGGTCTTTTGCTTGCGGACCGCCGTCCTCCTTTCCTGAAATCATTCGCCTCGACAAGAGCTCCTTCTCGAGAGCTACCAGAGTGCTCCCGTCTGTCAGCGCATAAATGATGTCTCCGCGCTGAAGGGCGAATGTTTCGTCTGGGTTCATGATGGTCTTTCCATCTCTGGCGACCATGACTATCGGCGCGATTCTGTTCAGGTCGCGGTAACTCGCCTTGCCTTCTCCATCTATGACGAATTCCGAGATGTGGTTTGATTTGAAGGTCCCCTTCACGAAGATAGCAGATGTACCCTTCGAGACCGTGGAAAGCGCTAACAACTGTCCAGTGAACTCGTAGGGCGCGAGGACGATGTCGGCTCCGCTCGCCGTTGCCGCCTCCGCCATCTCCCTGTCGTTGATGACAGTGATGGCCCTCAGGTTTGGGTTGATCTTCTTGGCATTGAGAATCGAGAGAAGATTGTCGCCATCGTCATCATAGGTGGCTATGATCGCAGCAGCCCTTGACGCTCCTGCAGCCTTCAGCGTCTCGAATGACTTCGCTATTGGTGAGCCCACAACTGGAATGTGACTCTTCTGGGCCGAAGCCAGCTTGGCCTCATCACGGACGACAACAATGTACGGGAGGCTCATCAGCTTCAGCTTCTCCGTGACGTATATCCCAAGCAGGTCATAGCCCAAGACGATGACGTGGTTCCCTGTCTTCGAGATGGCCTCGACTGAGGGCTCGTGCTGTAATGTCCCGGACACCTAAAGTTCCCACCTTGCAATCCGTTTTCGTCCAGATTTATCCTTGCATCTCTGCGAGCAACTCAGAGGGAAGAGTCCTTGTGCCAAGAGCGATTCTATCTCGATTATGGACGGCGTCAATTGAGCACCATCACTAAAATGCCCCTTTTGGGTACCCACTCGTCAAATCCCTCAAGAGACCTTTACTCTGATAAACCGTGTCGGTAGCAGGAGTTCACTAACAGCATGGATTCAGGATACGAGGAAAGCGCTAGGCAGGAAATCTATGCATTATTGACGATTAGCGCCAAGAGGTTGAGTCCGAAAAACACAGCCGGCCAAATCAGCGAGACAAATCTATCGCCTTTGGAACCCCCTAACGGCCCATCCCAAGATGATCAAGTCGATGACGACGACCACCGCTGCCTCCGAATTGTTTGAGGGGTTAACATGAGATCCCGATACTCGACTACTGTGGTGTTAGGAGGAACATGGTCTATCGGCGAGAGCTAGTCCCATAGATGAGAAGAGGAAGACAAGGGCACACTTTTGGCGGCGGAACATTTGCTCTAACTAGGAATCGGAGACTCCCGGCAGAACCATCCATTTTTTGCCCCATTCCTTAATCTCGTAAAGCACTTCGCTCAGCTCCATTCCACGCTCAGTGAGGCTGTACTCGACCGAAATCGGGGCCGTGTTAAGTATCCGTCTCTGTACGATATTCTCATTCACCAAGTGCTTCAGTGTGCGGGAGAGCGTCTTGGAGCTCACATCACCCATCGCACGCTTCAACTGGTTGAACTTCATCGGCTGGTCGTGAAGGTATCTAATCGCGATCATGTTCCATTGATTTCTCAACAGCTTCATCGTTGCTACGATTGGGCAGACATCCGGCTCTGCAAGAGTCATGGCACGCGGTGGCACCTTTGCCACCTACTGGTTTAATAGTTTCCTTTCGATACCTGGTATCGAAGCGACACCACATGACGATCGAGAAGCAGACAACAGAGGTCGAAGTGGGCCAGACAGCCCCCGATTTCGGCGCTCGAAACGTGGATGACCAACGCGTAGACATCAAGGCCCTAATTGGCAGAAGGAGGGCTCTCCTTCTCTTCTACCGAGGAGGGTGGTGCCCATTCTGCAACAAACAACTCGCCAGCATATCCGAGGATAGGCAACTTTTCAGCGAGACTGGAGCAACGATAGTAGCAGTCAACGGCGAGGAGGTCGCAAAGGGGAAGGAGTTACTGAAAAGGCTCAGTCTGCCGTTCACTCTACTGAGCGATATCGAATTCGAAGGAATCGATAGGTATGGCGTGAGAGACAACAATCCCGCCGGGTATTTGAGAGCGAAAGGAATCACGCGGCTCTCGAAGCCTGCAGCGTTCATCATCGACGAGACGGGAGTAGTTCGCTACAAGCACGTCGGCAAGAACCCGCAAGACTGCCCAAAGAACGATGACCTGTTGAGAGTGCTCCGCGAATTGCGAATGTCGACCGGACCGAATTCTTCCTCCCCCGAGGGGACGGATGCGTGCGAGCTCTAGGAGGATGCAGCAAAGATGACTGATGTGAAAGCGATGCACATCGTGCACGCCACATGGTGCCCTCACTGCCACCCTACCACCGTCGAACCGCTGCAGAAACTGGCTTCAGACCTGGGGATGGACTTTTTCTCATATGACATAGATAAACTGGAGGAGGAACTGAAGGCCGACGAATTGGTGGCCAAGTACGGTGACGCGTCAGAGGACTACCTGATTCCGCAGGTGTTCCTCGAGTTCTCGGACGGGCAGATAAGACATGTATTGACGGGCTACTCGGAGAGCGTGGAGTTGACGAAAAAAGCCGTAAACAACCTGACGAAGAGTCCGTACTTCAGGGGTGGTGGTAGGCCTGGCAGCTGAAGAAGCAGGGTCCATTGCCCAGCACCTTCTCAGGGCGTCGGCGCAATGCCGTCATTGCAACGGGACATCCGACCTAGAATACATCAAGGATGGACTCACTGGGATACTCGTCTGTCCCGGCAGATACGTCACAAGAATAATTGCCTACGGGAAGGAGGTCGACGCGGACGAGTTCAAGAAGTTCGTCCAAGGAACCGTCCAAGGCATGGGGAAAGTGGAGAACGTGGACATCAGGATGACCAGTACGCATGGGATCTCGGGATGGACAGAACCAACAACGACCTTGTTTTGAGGGAAGCTTACTGGACTCAGAGCTACAGGAGGACCAAGAACGACGACCCAGATCGACCGGCGCTCTTCTTCTGCTCGAACAGGGACTCTTTCTTCGTTCAACCACTGACCTCCAAAGAAACCCTCTGCCCTAGTTGCAGGAGGTAGGCACATCGGCCCTCATGCAGTCGAATGGGTCGGCGAGTTGGAAAAACAAAGATGAATCCATTGCTAACTATCATGATTCCCCATCCTCGTGAAGAAAGGAAGTAGTTCAGAGGGCTGAACTATTTCCTCGGACAAGGGTTACATTTTTTATCCATCGATGGACGCGTGGTTACGTGTTTGATATAAGAGAGCTGTACGAGTATTCCACCTCCGTGAGAAGAAGGTTCCTCGAGAAGCTGGAAACTCTTCCATGGGAGGCGGTCACGAAGAATCGCGAGGCCAGTCACCACAGTATGAAAGACATTCTTTTGCATATGATTGATAACGAGGACATGATAGTAGAGTGGCAAATCCGCGGCAGAGGTGCGGATTACACGAGGCCGCGCGACTGGGGAGAGTACACCAGTATTCAGATGGTCAGGGCACATCTGGACGATGTAGAAGGGAAGACAAGAGCATACCTCGAACAAGCAGACGAAGAGGAACTAGAAGGTACGTGAACTTTACCCTGCGCTCAGGGACTTTCGATCTATCCGTCGAAGAGTGTCTCCTTCAGTCATTTACGGAGCAGCTATACCACATTGGTGAGCGGATTGCCTTGCTCTGGCAAGACGACATAGAGCCTCCGAAGATGCAGTGGTTCTGGAATAATCCTCGAAGTAGAGCATAGCCTCCGCTGTGCTATTTTCTATGCTATTCAATCAAGTCGCCTGACTAAGGCACGGAATTTGACTGCCGCGCCTTTCGTTAGAATTATGAGCTCGTCAAACAGTATTTACCGTTATTTGCCGAGCGCAAAAACTTCTTTTGGCGGACTTTAATAATCGTGTAATAATCCTGTCCAGATTTGCTAGCTAATCCTCTCTGAAATGGAGACGTTCCCTTCCGGCTGGGGCCGGATTGTCCCGGGGAGGTCGCGTCAATCCGCAGCTCGTAGATGGCGACTCCACGAATAAATTTCCGACACACTGTCTACCAAGGGGTGT
>JASHZW010000025.1 GCA_030042335.1 Nitrososphaerales archaeon | reverse complement strand
ACTTCGACCGTTACAGGTCCAACGACCACTTCGACCGTTACAGGTCCGACCACTACTGCTACATCGACCGTTACAAGCACTTCGACCGTTACAGGTCCAACGACCACTTCGACCGTTACAGGTCCGACGACCACTACCACTCAGACGAGCACTGTTACGTCGATATCGACAACGACCGCGGCTGCGGTAGCTCTTATCGGGACTTTAACAACCGCGAACCCGATAGCGGACGGTAACTTTGGCTTCTCGAGTGCTGCGAGCGGAGGCTACGCCGTTGTAGGCGGCTATCAAGAGACGGCGTCTGGCGACGCACAAGCGGGGAATGCATACGTCTACAGCTCTGGCTCCGGTTCGCTCCTATACACGCTGACGAGCCCGAACCCGCAGACGGGCGGCAGCTTCGGGTTCTCGGTGGCCACGAACGGCGTGTACGTCGTGGTGGGTGCCCCCGAGGAGACTGTCTCTGGGCATGCGGGAGCCGGCCATGTGTACGTCTTCAGCGCCAGCACGGGATCCCTGGTAGAAACTCTCAGCAGCCCCAACGCCCAGGCGAGCGGACTATTCGGCTGGTCTGTCGGCGTTAGCGGGAACGACGTGATCGTCAGCGCATATCACGAGACGGACCCGATAAACGGGGTGACGGACGACGGAGACGCCTACGTCTTCAGTGCGACTACCGGCTCGCTCATCACGCCACTCTATACCCCGAACCCTGCTGAGGGCGGGCGCTTCGCCTACTCGGTCGCGATCAATGGCACCAACGCAATCGTAGGTGCTCCATACGAGGCCACCGCAGACAACGGGGTTGCGCAAGGAGGAAACACGTACATCTTCAATGCGAACACGGGCGATGTGCTCCAGACGCTCGAGAGCCCCAACGAGCAGACCTACGGGTACTTTGGCTGGTCGGTCGCCGTCAGCGGCACGGCCGTCGTCGTGGGTGCGCTGGGCGAGACCTCCGGCGGAGACAGCCAGGCGGGCAACGCCTACGTATTCAACCCGAGCAACGGCGACCTCCTATACTCGCTCACCACCACGAACCCCGCGGTCAAAGGTTACTTTGGAAGGTCGGTAAGCGTAAGCGCTACCGATGTTATTGTGGGCGCAGAGGCAGAGACAGTCTCCGGGGACGCGACGGCCGGAGACGCCTATGTCTTCAGCTTGAGCAACGGCCACCTTACGGATACTTTGATCAGCCCCAACTCACAGACTGGTGGAGAGTTCGGCAGCTCGGTCGCAATCACGTCCAAGTACATTGTAGTGGGCGCGTGGACTGAGACCGCTTCTGGATACTCTGAAGCTGGAAACGCCTACCTGTTCAGCACCACTCCAACGGCTACGGTGACTTCGACCGTCACCTCCACCGCCACGAGCATTTCAACCGCCACGAGCACAGTCACCGGTCCGACCACGACGTCAACGGTAACGGGTCCTACCACCACGTCCACAACCACCGAGACGACGACTACGACTCAGACGACAACAGCCACTTCCACGGTGACGGGCCCCACGACAACGACTACGGAGACCGTGACAGGTCCCACCACCACGACAACTACCACGACGACGACAACCGCAACATCGACGGTTACTGGTCCGACGACCACTGTGACTTCCACGGTGGCGGGCCCGACGACAACTACTACGCAGACTACGACGGTAACTTCTGTTTCAACCACCACATCTGTGACCACGTCAACGACAACGTCAACGACCACCGCCAGCACAGTTGCCACGATTGCGACTCTGCCAAGCTCTAATCCGATAACGGAGGGCTTCTTCGGATTCGATGTTGCTGACAGCGGAAACGGTCAATACGTCGCCGTGGGAGCTTACGCAGAGACAGCATCTGGAGATACAAAGGCCGGGAACGTCTACGTGTTCAACGGGAATTCAGGCTCGCTCCTCTACACGCTGAGCAGCCCCAACCCGGTGAAGAACGGTGACTTTGGCTACTCGGTGGCCCTGAGCGACAACTATCTGATAGTCGGCGCCCCTGGTGAGCAGGTCTCTGGAGTGGCGACCGGCGACGCGTACATCTACAGCGCCAGCACAGGGACGCTCCTCTACACGCTTACTAGCCCCAACGGGATAGCCTCCGGAGAATTTGGCTGGTCGGTCGGCGTGAGCGGCAACAACGTGGTCGTTGGAGCCTACAAGGAGACCGACGGCGGAGTCGCCACCGCAGGGAACGCCTACATCTTCAGCGCTACCTCGGGCTCGGCCCTTTACACGCTCAGCAGCTCCTACCCGGTGAGCAGTGGACGGTTCGGCTACTTTGTGGCCATAAACGGCACATCGGTGGCCGTTGGCGCTCCCGAGGAGAAGGCCGACGGGGCGGGTTCCGCCGAGGCGGGCAACGCATATCTTTTTAACGCCAACACGGGTGCGCTCACCTACACGTTCGTTAGCCCCAACGCCCAGGGAGACGGTCTGTTTGGCTACAGCGTCGCCCTGAACGCGAACTCCTTGGCGGTAGGCGCCGAAGACGAGACCTACAACGGACACGCCGACACCGGCAATGTGTACGTCTTCAGCCTAAGCACAGACGCGCTACAGTACACGGTGGAGACGCAGGATCCAAACGGCGGCGGCCAGTTCGGGCGGTCGGTCGCCCTCAGCGGAAGCCTACTGGTGGTGGGAGCTGATAATGAAGAACCGGAACCAGGATACAGCAACGGCGCCGATAACGAAGCTGGTAATGCCTATGTGTTCTCCGCGAGTACAGGCTCTTCCCTTTACGCGCTGACTAGCCTCAATCCGGTGCTTGGCGGAGTCTACGGCGTTTCGGTGGGCGTGAGCCCCCACAACATAGTCGTCGGCGCTCCTGATGAGAAGGCCGGTGGAACGGGTCCGACCGAGTCCGGCAATGCATACTTGTACAGCACTTCACCAACTGCTACCATAACATCGACGACGACCTCGACGACCACGTCTACGACTA
>JASHZW010000004.1 GCA_030042335.1 Nitrososphaerales archaeon | reverse complement strand
GACTGGGTAAACCATCCGTTCATCAAAGCGTGTTACCGCCTTCGCGGGTGGCCGTTGTTCGTGCATTTCGACGGAAGCCGGACGAAATACGTCGGCCCTGGTTATATCAATTCTACAGGAAGGTCACCAGGTCGATCTCGTATCCAGCCACGGGGACATCGAGACCGAAAGAGGCGAGTGCCGATGGCTTTACCTCTCCCAAGTATCCGATGCTCTCGTCCTTGACGAAGACCTGTGCGGTCCTGCCCTCGGCAAAAGCCCAATGGTCTGCGGGAACAGTTTTGATCGATTCTCCCAGTTGGGTCGACACCAGGGCTTCCAGGTAGGATTTGGCTTCCGAGAAAGAGGAGGACGAGTGCGCGACCAAGGCCGAGACCCTGGGTCGTTCGACTATCTTCTTTCCGTCTCTTAGGAAGACCCTTCCCACCTCGTAGACCTTCTGAGGATAGGAAGCCTGAATGTTGCGGGAGAGGACCGACATCAGTGACGGTAGTAACGAATCCCGGAGCAGGCTGTGCTCGATTGTCCGTGGGTTCTCCACCTCTATCCTGGCATCAGGGCTTCTGGAGAACCTAGTATAGAGTGAAGCCATGTCGACGAGGTCGAAGTTCATGGTCTCGGTGAAACCTGCCATCGAGACCGATTCCGAGATGCTGTTGAGACCTACAACGAGCGGGTTCAGGCTTCCGGGCTCCGGGCTCGCCGGATAGGCCGGTTCTATCTTGTCCAGACCGTAGCCTATGGCGACTTCCTCCACAAGGTCGACTGGATGGAGTATGTCGACGCGGTACCTAGGTATGATCGCGTTCCCTTCCCGGTCCAGGCCGAGACGGCTGCGCTCCAGGCACAGCACCATCTCCTTCGCGTCGAGGTTCAGCCCGATCAGACTCCTGGCCAGGCCTCCGTCGAACTTCATCTTGGTGGGGGAAAGGTCGGGGGTCGTCCTCTTGGAATCAGGATACTCGATGTGGAGGGATTCGATCGCGCCTCCGGCGTCTGACAACGCCGCGCACAATATCGCAAGCACCTCATCCCCTATTCGCTGATCAGTCGACGTGACATCCACCAACATGTTCTTCGTGCCTGTGTCGACCTTGGTCACGCTACCATTGATTATCGGAGGGAATGAGAGGACGGTACCGGCAGAATCTGCCAGAATGGGGTACATCTTCGTGTTCTTGAGCACCGAGCCATACGACACGCCAGTCTCTGTCTCGTTGAGAATCTTCTCGATGCTCATCTTCCTGCTCTCGCCGAGTGGGACGAACTCGAAGGAAGAGGGCACACCCGAGTAGGTGAGCGGTGGCCGGACCGCATCCAGGTCGTGTAGGCCTATCGCTGCCTTCTTGCGCTTCCTCGCGATGCCATTGTGCAGGTCCTCCTGCATCGAGATCAGCTGCCTTATCGTCTCGTCATCCATCTTCAGCCCCCTCACCGCCGCGCACGCGATGTACGGCCTGACCTTCTGGAGATTCGCATCCACGCGAACGGAGACCGAACCCTCGGTCACTTTGTATTCAGGCGGACCCATCTGACGTCCGACCAGCCCGAGGAGGGCTCTGGCAATTCCATAGTCGGTGGAAAAGTCAGGCCTGTTGGGGTTGTACTCTATCCTTATCGCGTCAGGGTCCTCTCCTTCTATGTCCAGTCCTAGATAGGGCAGCCTGTCGACGATAGTCCGGCGCGGGAGACCGGTCATACGCTCGAAACGTTCAAAGAAGATACGAAGAACGGGCAAAGTTAGAAACATCCTCGAGTTTGGACCGTGAGTCTGGGGAGCTCGGATGGATTTCTAGGCGCAGATGTCTAAAGTCCAAATCCCACCCGTCTGCACATGGCCCGTTATATTACATTACCCAGTACTTTGTTAATGTCATGCCAAGGTGAACGAGCCACACTGAAGAGGGATCCCGAAACACCAGCCCAAAACTTGGTCGGCCTTACCATTCGTGGGGTCAAGTAGCCGGGTATTTCGATGGAGATGGAAGTCTAATCATCGACAAGAACCGCGCACCCTTCTATTTCGAACTGAAACTCGGCTTTTCAGATCAAAGCACCGACCAGCTTGAAATGTTGAGAGAGTTCTTAGTCGCTGCGCGTGTCAAAACTGCGGAGATACGTCTGTACTCGACCAGGCCCGTTCGCTGTGGATTAGCCAATACGACTCGGTTGTTGCATGCATAAGAGAGATGCTCTCATTCAGCTACAAGAAATCCATTGAGCTTCAGGCAGGCATTCTCTACTGCGAAGACCGAATAACAGGGGACGAACTTCAAGCAATCCTGCAGAAAGAAGTCGAGGCCGGGAGGCGCGAGCACCATCGGCACCAAGTTTTCGACTCTCCGAATCTTAGGAGCGAAGGCCGGGAGTTCCTGCTGAAGAGAAGGAAAGTTCGTGCTTTGAGAGCATTAGTTGCAAGGCGTAAAGTCGCCGATGTAGATCGTATTGAGATTAAGCGTAACTATGAGCAAGGTATCGGATTGAAGGAGCTACACGATTCTCATCCTAATTACTCCATCAGAACACTGTATAGAATAGTCAGCGGACACTATGAGGATGCAGAAAAAACCTGAAAGAATTGGGGGACTTAGTGAGATGCGTCTTTAGTACTGGCAATTTCTCTCCTTCTCCTCAACCAATCGAGGTCACTGTCATAGAGTTTCCTTATGTCCTGAACTCCCAGCCTGAGCATCAAAAGCCTCTCGAGTCCGCATCCCCAAGCTATCACCGGCTTCTTCACGCCGAGTGGGCGCGTGACCTCCGGCCTGAAGAGGCCTGAACCCCCCATCTCGAGCCACTTGCCCATCTGCTTGTGGTAGACCATGACCTGCATCGACGGCTCGGTGTAGGGGAAAAAGGACGGCCAGAGCTTGACCCCACTCATACCCAGCTTGGAGTAGAACCGCGTGAGGACGCCCATTAGATCGCGGAGGTTGAGACCTTCACCGACTACTATCCCCTCCATCTGGTGGAGCTCCGCCAGGTGCTTGTAGTCAAGGTTCTCGTTCCTGTACACTCTTCCCACGCTGAAGACGCGCGTCTCCCTGTCCTGCGACTCCATCGTGGCCCTTACGGTCAGGGCGGTGTTGTGCGTCCTGAGCACGAGGCGTCGTGCCTCCTCTACGTCCCAAGAATAGCGCCAGCCCTTGCTCCCCGTCTCCCATCCGCTTTCATGGACTGCGGCCACAGCAGCGACGACCCCCGTCCTCTGTATGCTCTCGTCGTGCCCGCCCTTGACGTAGAAGGTGTCCTGTAGCTCTCTCGCGGGATGGTCCTGAGGGGTGAACAACGCGTCGAAGTTCCAGAACGAGGGCTGGATCGAATCTCCAACTATCTCTATGAAACCCATCGAGAGGTACACCTCCCTGACTTCGTTGATGAATTCCTTTACCGGATGCCTTCGACCCGGGAACACAGTCGAGGCTGGGGCGCTTACGTCGATCGGTCTCAGGTTGGGGCTCTTTCCCGTGAGCCGGATTTTCGAGGTGACTTCAGGAGTGATTTTCTCGACCCAGCTTCCTGAGGCGCTCTCCTTGAGAGCGCGTTCTCCCTCCCTGGTAATCTGTAGTGTCAGGGACTTGGACTCGGTTATCTTGGCGATGTTTCGGATGACCAACTTCCCGACGTACGGTCTGAACTCGGCCGCAATTTCGCCGTCTTCCGTCGCCCGACCCTTGAGCGACGCGACAAAGGATTCGTACTTGCGGGCGTTCTCCTTGTCCTTGAGGATAAGGAAGGGCTTACCGACCTTCTCCGTGACCTCGATCCAGCCTAGCGCCCTCGCGTTGCCGAGGGCCGCGGCGAACTCTTGGTTTGAGCTGAAGCTCTTGCGCAGAGCCTCCATCTCAAGACCTTTGGTACCCATCCTCTGAATCAGCTGTAGCTCAACAGGTTCTCCCTGGATGGTGATCGTCTTGGACGTCTTCTCCCGTGACGAGATCAGGTTCTTGGACGCGAGCCAGCTTACGGCCCGCCTCACCTGGTCCGCCTTGAGCCCCGACTCCTTCACGAGCGAGTCGAAATCGAGCCGGTCCTTATCGACCAGCGACTCAAGAACTTTTTGCTCGAGAGGGTGGAGCGGTGTATTCTCGGTCTCTGTCATCTTGCCATCGAGTCCAGGGTCTTCCGGCTCCTCTCAATCAGCTCTGCCGCGTCCTTCATGAGAGAGTCGCGCTTCTTCCCGTGTTCCTCCAGGTACTTCTTGACTATCCCCGCGAGCTCCTTCTTGCAGTCACCGCACATGCGTATACCTCCGTAGCACTCGTCGTATACCCTCCTCGCGTACTCATCCTCAATCGCAAAGTGGAAGAGGTAGAGGTCGTATATCGGGCATTTGTCTGCTTCGCCGCCTATTCGTTTCTGTTCCTCGATGGTCGGTCGGCCGCCCGTGAAACCGGCCAGCACCTTCTTTGCCGCGACGGATGGTTCGTCATCCAGTGTGAAGGACGAAGCGGCGCTCCGCTTCGACATCTTGGTCGAGCCGTCGAGGCTCCTGATCAGTCTGTGGTAAATCGCCGATGGAGGTACGAAGCCGAATTCCTGGTGGTAGGCGTTCGCAAGGTCCCTCGAGAGCCGGATGTGAGGGTCTTGGTCTGCTCCTACCGGAACGATTACCGACTTCGGGCCGCCGAACTCTGGGAGTTGGGGCATCAGTATGTCTCCTGCCTGTATCAGCGCCGAGAGATAGAGTCCGACCTGCCTATCGCCATATATCGCTCTCAGCATGTTGTTGGTTACTGCCTTCGAGAATATCGTGGCCATTCGCATGACTCGGATCTCCTGACTCTGCTTGTAGACGATGGCTCTCTCGGGATCGAGCCCCAGCGCCAGTATGTCAGCGACGTTCTGGACTGCGATCTTGGAACTCTCTTGGAACGACAGTCCGTTGTCGTTGAAGGCCTCCACGTCCGCGATCGCGTAAAAGACCGTGGCTTTCTTTGATAGCGACTGGAAATAAATCATGTCATCGGCAGTCATCTTCGTCCCAAGGTGGAATATGCCTGTCGGCTTGATCCCACTCATGACGGCGAAACTGGCGTTGTTGTCTAGCGCGTCGATAATCCTGCCAAGGTCCCTCTGGCCGAAGTCGACTCCCCGCCGCATGTGGAGGCTCGGATGCCTGAAGCGCGGCAGGAACTCATCTAGGCGCCCGATTCCGAACTCGGAGTGAAGCCTGTCATAGTTGCTGACGGCCGTGTCTCCCCACGGGTCAAGCCTGTCGTTCTCCACAAGAACCTGTTCCACCGGTTGGATTAAATTACTTTCCCGGAAGGAAATCCGAATCTCCTGTCTCTCTGAGCGTCCCTTCCTCGTCTATCTCTCCCCTGCGGATGCGGCTCGAGGATATCGGATTTCCGTCCTGTGCCTCAACCCAGTCGATGGTCACGAGTTCCAGCGGAGGGAACCCCTTCTCTGCCCGCATCTTGTTGGCGAGCCCCAAGCGTTGCGAAGTTTCGGGGCTCGCCACGAGCGCCTCGACCTCGGGATTGGCTATCCCGGGACCGAAATAGTCATAGAGCTTGGCTACGGCGTACTTCCGACCCGGGAAGTTCTCCTCGATGTAGTCCCGAAGGGCTTTCTCCCTCGTCGCGTAGTCGTAGTCCGGCTTCTTACCCACCTTCGCCACGAACTCGTCGGACGTGAGGCCGATGATCACTATGTCGCCCACCTCGAAGCTCCTTTCGAGCAGACGCTTGTGTCCGGCATGGATGTGGTCGAAGGTACCACCAGTGGCGACTGTCTTGAACCTGCGACCTTCTGTCGGCCCCGGGCCAGCCCGAACTTTCAAATAACTAACGTTGTTGGGTTATAGCTAGAACTGATAAAGAATTAGTGAACGAAAATTGCAGATACCTGAACAGTACTTTAAGTCCGGGAAGATTGCGAAGGACCTCAAGTCCTGGATAAGGGAGACCGTCACTGTGGGCATGGGGCTGCTCGACATCGCTGAGAAGGTCGAAGCAGAGATAGTGCGGAGAGGAGGTCAGCCAGCCTTCCCGGCGGGCATTGGCGTGAACGACATGACCGCGCACTACGCGCCCCAGGAGA
This sequence comes from Nitrososphaerales archaeon, assembly GCA_030042335.1. The sequence goes on along the minus strand of JASHZW010000004.1, from coordinate 2,183 downwards.
ACGAGAAGGGGAAGACCAAGGAGTCGGACGTGGTGAAGATAGACTATGGGGTTCACGTGGACGGATACGTCGCTGACACTTCCGTGACCATGACCGACAACCCCGACTATCAACTCCTGCTCGAGGCCACAGAGAAGACCTTGCAGGCTGCGATCGAGATCGTCAAGCGGGACAGGAGAATCGGGGAGATAGGGAGGGCCATAGAGTCGACGGCGAAGTCGTACGGTTTCCGTCCGATAACGAACCTGAGCGGGCACACGCTGCAGCAGTATGTCGTGCACGCCGGCAAGAGCATACCTAACATATATTCGCCGGGCCTCCCGATGCTCAACAAGGGCGATGTCTTCGCGATCGAGCCGTTCCTCACGCTGCATGATGCCGCCGGCTATGTCGTCGAGTCACCTCAGGAGAACATCTTCTCACTCATCGTCAGGAAGAGGACCGGAGACCGGGAGCTGGACGACCTGACTGACAGAATCTGGAACGCGAGGAAGACGCTGCCCTTCTCGCCGCGATGGTTCAACCAAGGATACAAGGAAGGAAGGCTCATGGCCCTGCTCAAAGAGCTCGAGCGTCGCCGTCTCATGCACTCGTACCCGGCGCTAGTGGAAGCATCGGGGAAACCAGTGGCTCAGTTCGAGCACACGATGATCATAGAAGACGGCGGGTTGTCTATAATTACCTAGGTCTTCGGCGCAGCTTCGGCATAAATTGCGGTAATCTTTGTCTGGCCACCACATTTGGTGCACTTGCCGCCGTCCTTGGTGACGTAGTCACCGAGCTGGAACGCCCTTTTCGTCTTCTGCCCACAGGCAGGACATTCCTCGATGGTGTAGACTATGAACTTGTTCTTCTTGTCCTGCTGCTGTCCGCTCATCACTGTCCAACCCCCAGCGTGTTACCGATTCCCGCGAGGAGAATCTTATCGCCTTCCTTCGTCTTCTCCTCGATGACCCGGTTGATGAGCACTTGGACCTTGTCCGAGGCCTCCGCTATCTCCTTACGCATCACGGTGATGGCCTCGAGGATGCTCTGCTTGACCAGTATCGCGTATACGGGAATCTTGTGGGTGGACGAGACCTCTTCGATCTTGAACTTGTCGACGCCGATCCCTCCGATGGCTGCGCCGACTCCCTCCGCTATTTCACCCGTCTTCTCTCCCTCGAGCTTGAGGGCGGCATCTACCATGATTATCGCGTTGAGCGGCACCTTCATCTCCTCTATCAGCTTCTGGATGGCAACGCCCGGCTCACCGACGTATCCCATAGGCCCCTCGGCCTTGAGCACGTAGAGAGTCCTGCCTTTGTATTCGGTCACGGTCATGACCGTGTCCTTGCCGACAACCTGCTTCGGAAGGTTCTGCATGTATCGCGAAGCTATGACCGGTCCTATGCCGTCGCCTACTGGCTGACCTAGCTTGAACGTATCGACGGCATTCACCAAGGCGTCTGCCTCCTGGAGCACCATCGGCATTATCATCTGCAGCTGGAAGAGCAGCATGTAGGAGTTCGTCTTCTTTCCGAGAAGATAGAAGTGCCTCACTATCTTGTGGATCTGGTTCAGCGAGGTCGCTATCTCGAGTATGTTCTCAGCCACAGATATCTTCGTGGGGTCCAGGTTCGGTATGATCTGGCTCACTTCGGCCCTGATTCTGTCGTCCCTCGTGTTGGTGATGTGCTGAAGCTTGCCGACTATGCCGTTCGGGTCCATGTCGACCGGCATTATCGTCACGTAGTCCAAGAATTCGTCGATCCTCTGGGTAGGGTCTCCGCTGACCTTCCCCGAGCTCGTGAAGTAGTCGATGGCCTCCTTCCGGGACTTGTCCCTCATCAGCTTGAGGCGGTTGAGGGCACGGGAAATGTCGTTCGCGATAAGGTACATCTGGAGCCTCTGGCCATAGATGAAGAATACGAAAATCGAAGCTAGCCACACGACGTTCAGCAGACTATCCACGTCAGGGATGCCGAACTGGAGCGCCAAACCGGGGAGCAACGACACTAGTCTCTACACTAGATGACGCCGCCCACGGCTCAAACTTAAAGCTTTTACCCGAACGACGGAACCCAAGGGAGATTTAGGATATAGGTGCCAGCATCGCCACTTCACGAGGGGTCTCCCACCTCACTAACATGGCGACGACATGTGGTTTGACTTCTAGGTTCGGAATGAGTCTAGGTCGGACC
>JASHZW010000024.1 GCA_030042335.1 Nitrososphaerales archaeon | reverse complement strand
CGCGCCTATTCCGTTTACGAGCTCCCCCACCTTGTCCATGGGCGCGTGGCCCGACGCGTGTATCTGGTGATAGCTGAACCCGAAGTGCTCTACCCAGTTCCTGACTAGGAACTCGTCCCGTTCGCCCTCCTCGTTAAACGCCTCTGTCGACGCATGGATGTAGGCTCCTCCGGAGTCCGGGCGGATGTCGATCAGCTCGGGGAGTTGCGACTCGTCGAGGTGTAGCAGGTACGCCTTCTGGTCCTTCTTGATGTCGGCCGCCGAGACTCCTTCGTCCAGGAACGGCTTCTCCCACCTGTAATAATCCCCCTCGTCGTAGGCGCCCTTCTTCTTCCTGCGCACATAGACCGAGACGTCCTTCCCGGGCTTCGGTACGACGAGGTTCTTGTCTTCTTGGAGCTTCACGAGCATCGCCGCGACCTTCATCGAGACCACCAGCCGCCTTCCTCCCCCTTCGCATGCCTTGAAGAAGGACGAGACCCTATCGATGTCGTTCCCCCTGAACGAGGAGAAGACGAGCTCTTGATTCTTGCTGAGGAGAGCCTGTGTCTCCGAGACCACTTCCTTCTCACCCATCTCCCTCCTGTGACTCCTTTCGCCAACGCGCGTCCCCTCGGAGACGAGGATGTTCGGCCTCGCCGCCGCGGCAGCCTCGATGAAGTCCTGCGTCATGGCGCCCTTCGGCCCGTGGAACCGGAAGTCACCGGTGTACGCGATCGGCCCGTCCGACGTGTAGAGTATGAACCCGTAGGTACCCGGGATCGAGTGGTCAACATGCACGGGCTGGACCTCTATCGACCCAACCGTGAACCTGTCACCTGTGCGGAAGGTCTCCAGCCGGTGGCCCTTGAGGGGTGAGCCACCCGGGAGACCCTGACACGCTTCGTGCATCAAGGCCGTCGTCTCGCCGCAGTAGACGGGTATCTTCGGGTCGGTGAGCCCTATCCTTCCCGTGTGGTCGAAATGGTAGTGACTGAGTATGATGGCGTCGACGCGCGGAGGCTCATACTTGATCTGGGTGTTTCTCAGAGCCTCTTCAGAGTACAGCCCGCGTATCTCCGGCAGCAGCCCGAACTCGAAGAAGTCCCCGGCGCCGTTGACATTCCTCGGTTTGACGTACTGGGCGTAGTAGTCCGAGCCATCGGAGAACCCTGCCCCGAAGTCGAGCATCACCGTGGTATCCCTGTCCTTCAACAGTATCTTGTTCCCGCCAATCTGCCCGACTCCTCCGTAGCAGGTGACCGAGACCGTCATCTGCGGCGCCCGACCTGTCCGTCATATATGAATACAGAAGACGCTCAGACTATTCTGGTCAGCTTTGGCACTTCCGGGGGTGTGTTTTATGCGCCTTATATTTCGGGGATAAGACGAGGGCCACCTTGGTAACAGCACTCACCGCAGGCAAGAGGTCTCCCGACGAGGTCAACGTGGTAATCGAGATACCCAGGGGGAGCAACGTGAAGTACGAGATAGACGAGGACACGGGCTTCGTCTTCGTCGATCGGTTCCTGTACACCCCAACCTACTACCCTTTCAACTATGGCTTCATCCCTCAGACATCGGCGGAGGACGGGGACCCCCTCGACACGCTGGTCGTGACCGAAGAACCCGTCTATCCGATGTCCGTCATCAGGTCGAGGCCGATAGGGGTACTGGTGATGGAGGACGAGAATGGTCCCGACGCCAAGGTGATAGCGCTGCCGGCCAAGAGGGTGGACCCGAACTATTCGAGCGTCGACGACATAAGGCAGCTCCCAGCGTTCACAAGGAAGCAGATCGAACACTTCTTCCAGCACTACAAGGAATCGGAGCCTGGGAAGTTCGTCAAGGTCGACGGCTGGAAGGATCATCGGTACGCCCGGTCGCTGATAGCGGAGGCCTCCGAGCGCTTCGCCCGAAAGAGGCCTGGCCGCAAGTCCGAAGGGTAGCCTTTAATTCGGTCTACCTGTCATCGGTGGCGAACATGGCGACCGACGCCGGCACGGGAGGCTGGAGCCGGATGAGAATCAGCGACGAAAACCTCCACATCTCCGCGTTCGATTTGATCAAGCCTGATGCGGACTCGGTGCTCCTCGTGAAGGCCACCGACGCCCACCCTCTCACGTTCAGGAGGGGGAAACTGATGCTCCCTTCCACCATCCTGCGCTTCGGCGAGAAGCCGGCCGACGCCGCCCAGAGGGCCGTCGACTCGCAGCTGTCGGGGGCCGAGGTGGCGACCCGTAAGTTCGCCGACCTCCAGTCGTTCATGGGCAGCCACTGGGACATCGTGATCGTGTTCGAATTCGACCTCCCAGCAGGAGCAAGGGTTACCGCGAAACCGCCTTACTCCGAAGCGGCCTTCTACAAGATGAGCTCGCTGCCGAGGATGTCCATCGCCGAAGACCATCTCGAAGTAATCGACGGGCTCGACCTGCCGATGTGACAGCACCGAAGAACGTCGGTTCTGCAGTGGAACCACGACCGTCGGTTCCAGCAATCGTGCAACGCGCTTCGGTTCAGACGACCCACCAAGATCAAATCTGAGTTCTAGGTAGTTGCTTAACAAGCATATGCTTAAATTTTCGGCCGGTTCTTCAGGGATTATGACTATCGACGACAAGATCCGCTACGGAATGCTGGCTCTCGGCGGTGCGACCATGGTGCTGACGGCGATGGGCCTCGGCGCGCACATCGGGCCCCTCAGCATAAGCGGCGGCTTCGGCGATATGTAGGTGACTACTGAGAACTCCGGCCCGTGCCGGAGCCTTCCCCTATTTTGATTATCAGGCTCCGGAACCTTGAGAGTATCTCCTCCGTGTTGAACGTCCAGGCCCTCTCCGTCCCGTCGTAGAGGTTGTATGAAATCGTGAAGCTGATGGCGTTCATCTGGTCGACGAGGTGGCACTCGGCCCTATTACCGTACATTGATATGGCATTCCTGAGGAAAAGAAAAGCGTCGTTCACCATCTCCACAGGGAATGCGAACTGCGCGAAGTAATCATCACCTGCAGCCTCGCTCCAGATGAAGGGGACCTTGTTCATCTCCGCGGTGAGCCTCAGACGCTCGGCCTCGTTCACGCGCCTTACAAGGACGTTCACGTAGATGTACCTGTGGGGCCGGTGGTCTAGGCGCTCCGTCTTGGTGTCGTACCTCGTGCCCATCCACCTGAGGCTGTATCCCTTGATCATCTGTTTCTCCTGCACATGCTTTATCCAGTGCCAGGCCAGTGTCTTGTAGTTGATGTCGGTGCCATCGTTGGCCTTGATGGCCTCTCTTATCTCGCTCAGAGGTCGCGTCGCATCTATCTGGAGCTCTTTCATGAGTAGGAGGTCGATCTTATCGCATTCGAACGGGGGGATGCCCGGTTCGTTGTCTTCCTTTCCGTACTCGACGGGCTTGTTCCAGTTGAAGTCCCACATACCGTGCTCGAAGTCGTAGTACTCGGCCCGCATCGGGACATTTCTGAACCAGTCGAAGGTGTAGAAATCAAGGGAAGCGAATATTCCAAGGTCCTTCACCTTTGTCATCAGTTCGATGAACTGTTCCTTGAACTGTTTGGGTACGGTCGCCTGTATCAGGTGCGTGCCCTCCGGCATGAGGCTCGAAAGGCTCGTTACGTAGCAAATCTTGTTCATGGCTATAGAGAGCTCTTTCGCGTAGGGTGCATAGTTTTCTCCCAGCCGCACTTTTACGATGATCTTCTGGAGACTCAAGCCTTGATAGTTGAGCCTCGCCTGCAGCGCAAAGCCCTTGGAAAGGATTTTTTCCTTGTACCTGTAGCGGATGGTCTCCTTGTATTGCCCGGACAATCTCGCGATGAGGTCGATATCTGGTCCTATCTTCATGATCAGCTTTGCCAGCTGAGCCATCTCAGGAATCGTCTGCCCGCCGGTTATCTTACCGGTCGGCTCATTGACCATTAGACCAATATGTGGAAATATGGATGATATATAAGATTATGAAAAGGCGCATTTGTGCTTCGGGAGAGGTAGCTGAAAGTGGGCACCGATAGGTTGTGGACGTGGAGGGTACCGGAACGGTGTTGGCAGACAAAGCCTCGCCCGCGAACTTCATCGGTCCGAAGAAAAAAGCGCGCGGCCTATCTACTGCTAAAATACAGGGTACGAACGACCTTACTCGTCATGAATAGAAGCGAATTCAAACCTTTTGAGGGTTCGCTATGAAACCTGCGCGTCTCGGGCAATATGCCGTCATTGCTCCAGACGCCAGCATAGGGGCGGGCGTTTCGATATGGAACCTCACCTATGTGGGCAGTCGCACTCGGATTGGCGACAACGTTAGCATCGGTTCCCTCGCCCACGTGGACTATAACGTGGAGATAGGCGACAACACCAGGATAGAAGGGCTGGCCTACATCCCGCCCATGAGCAGGATAGGCAAGGATGTCTTCATCGG
>JASHZW010000023.1 GCA_030042335.1 Nitrososphaerales archaeon | reverse complement strand
TCTTCCCCGTGAACGGGCAGGGAGGGCTGCAGGTGTTTTCCGGCCCAGTGAACGAGGGAGACAGCATCCTCCTCAATCTTTACTTCAGCACGGGAGAGGTCGTGATGACGGCGCATGACTGGAACACAGGCGCCTCCGCGTCCGAGTCCTTCAGCGCCGACGGGTCCACCGTCTTCGAGGGCGATACGGCGGCGAACGCCAACAGCAACGGATACTTCACAGGGCTGATGACAGAGTGGTATCATCCGTCTCCGTACACCTCCAACGAGAAGGAAGTCATCTACACCGAGAGCAACCCTGCGCTCACTTCGGCGTGGCTGTGGATGGACGAGTACAACCCCAACAACGGCCAGAGCATCTTTGCCAACGAGACCTCGTCCCCTGTCTCGTTCGGGAGCGACCCCAGCGGGCTGCAGGAGTTCGCTTCTAATGGCGCCACGGAATACATGGACGCAAACGAGTTCGTCACGGGCGCCCTAAACGCGACGGCCCAAGTCCCGCTCACCCTCAGCTACGCGGTCGCGGACGGAGGGAACGGTTTTTCAGCGCCGGTCCTCCAGTACGTCTCGGAAGGGACGAACGTCAACGCGACACTCGAGACGAGTCCCGTGACGTACAACCTCGACAATGGTAGCGTCTGGAGCGTAGAGACGACCCTGCCAGGCTCGACCACGTCGGAGAGATGGCAGACGACGGGACAGACCAACGGGACGGCCAAATCCGCTCAGACCCTCGGGCTGACCTACTATCATCAGTACGCGGCTTCGGTCTCGTACGAGGTTGAGGATGGCGGCGCACCGGTTCCGAACTTCATGTACGAGAGCTTCGGGACGAGGTCGAACGCCAGCGCCATGGCGCAGACCGAGCTTTACTGGCTCGACGCGGGAAGCATCTGGGCTATGACCAACCCCATTGCCGGTTCGGCTTCGTCCGAGAGGTGGATGTCCGCCGGTCAGACGAACGGGACCGTCACGACGGCCCTCAGCATCACCCCCACCTACTTCCACCAGTATCTCGTCGGTGTGAGCTACACAATCGCAGGGGGAGGCGACTTCTTCTCCGGGGCAGCCGCACAGTTCACAGGCATCTCGACCGGGGACCCGACCTCCTTCACCATCACGTCTTCCCAGTCGTCCTCATGGCTCGACGCCGGCTCGGCATATACGGTCAGCCAGACGGTCGGCAACAGCACGGTGGGGACGACGGTCACAGACCAGAGGTGGGTGACGAACGACACCGGAGGCAGCGTGACCCAGGGTTTGGTCGTCGACCCCCAGTACCAGCATCAGTACCTCGTCACCCTCCAGTCGGGGGCGAGCCAAGGGGGCTCGGTCTCGAGTTCGGGAGGATGGTACGACGCCGGAGCGCAGCTCCAGGTGAGCGCGACGGCCAGCACAGGATGGAAGTTGGGGTACTGGGAGTCCGTCACCGACGTACTACCGGTCTCCACTGACTCAGCGTTCTCAATCTCCGTGGATGCCCCCGTAAACGACACCGCTGTATTCTATCCGGGTCTCACGATAACGGCGGGACAGGACGTCTCGGTCTCCTACAGTTATCCCACGACAATCGCGGGCAGCGTCACCGTGCAGGGGAGTGTCCCGGCGGGGCAGTCCGCGGTCATCTACGCTCCGTCGGGCGGGGTACAGCTCTCCGCAGCGTCCACCTCTTTCCTCTACTCTTTCAAGGGATGGTCGGGCGCGAGCAGCTCGAAGGGCCATGTCATCTCACTATCGGTGAGCAGTCCCTCTAGCATAACGGCGGAGTCGATCTACAACCTTGAAAGCGTCGGGATAATACTGGGGGTGGTCCTGCTCGTGGCGGTCGCTGTGGCAGCGGCGGCGAGCCGGAGGAAAAAGACAGTAGGCAGCCCGGCTGCGTAAGAATACAGCCGGACTGGCCTTTGGCAGCCTAAGAGCTGTAGACGGACTCGCCGGAGGCTGAAGGTACCTCCGGGAACGAGTCGCTCATGCGCTTCTCGGCGATGGCAGCCGCTTCCGCCATTATCTTTTCTGCCTCTTCGCTGGACTCTGGCGTGAAGAAGTTCGTGCCCGTGAGCCCTCCCACGTCGGTCATCAGCGAGCTGAGAGAGGCGCCGATGTCACCCAGCGCGGACTGCGCATCGGGCATCGCTGTCCCGAGCGAGCTCCTTACGTTCCTGATTACCCCTATCGCCGGTGCGAGGGTCGCGGTGAAGTCTCCCATGTCGGTGACCGTCTGCAGTCTGGTTGTGATCTGTTCCAGCGCGATCTTCGACTGCGTGACGATCTTCGCCATCTTCCTTACCTCGGCGAGCTCGTTCGAGTAGGCCTTGCTGGTGGGCTCGTCGTGCTGCTGCACGGCGGTGACGGTCTTCTTGAATATCGCCTGCTCCCTGTGCTTCAACCTGTCCATCGAGCGGTCGAGCCGGTTTATCTCCTGCTGGAGCTGGCTCGTCGCCTTCTGTATCTGGGGGCGCATGGGTTGCGGACCCCTGATAGCGTCGCGCGTCTTCTGCGCGAAGTCGCTCTGATTCTGCTGTGGTTTCCAGTTCTTTTCGAACTTACTCATTTAGTGTCACTTGGGTGTATCATGAAGCGATATCGTGAATACATCCTCAGACAACAACTTTTGACAGCTTGCTCAAAGTGGAGATAACGCGAGAGGAAGCCGAGCACGTTCTGAACGGGAAAAGGCTAATCCATGGCACTTCGGTCGCTGGTCACGTTGACCAAGGCGCTGACCATCCGCGACGCCAGACCTCAGGACGCTGAAGCGCTAGTCCTCATCTACAACCAGGGGATAGAGGACAGGATCGCGACATTCGAGACGGACATGCGGGACGCCGAGGAGAGACGGGCGTGGCTCGCGGACCACGACGCAAAGCACCCTGTGATCGTCGCGGAGGACGAAATGGGGCAGGTGGTGGGATGGGGGTCAATCACGCGGATAAGCGAACGGTCCTGTTATTCGGGCATCGGAGAGTACTCAGTCTACGTCAGGAGAGACAGTCGCGGTGTTGGTGTGGGGACTAGCCTCCTGGGAGCCTTGATCGACAGGGCGTCGTCACTCGGCTACTGGAAGCTGATAGCGAGAGTGTTCACATTCAACGAGGCGACCATCCGCCTTGCGAAGAGGTATGGGTTCAGGGAGGTCGGCATGCTCCAGAGGCATGGGAAACTGGACGGAAGATGGCTCGACGTGCTGGAGATGGAGAGACTGTTCCCTGAGAACCAGGGCTAGTCGCGTCATGGGTGCTTAAAAGGCGGGTCGCGCTAAGCTTCTGTTGGAGCACGCTCCCGACGAGAAGCTACCATGGCCGCCGAGTGCCGAGGACCTCAGGAGGCTATATCTTGACGAGCATCTGTCCGCTGCGAAGATAGCCGATAGGTATGGTCTGAAGTATGCAAGCCCCAAAACTGCCGAATCGACAATCCTTTACCATCTGAAGAGGAACGGGATAACGCGGCGGGACAAGGCGGAGCACATCAGAAGAGTTACTGAAGAGATGATCGACCAATGGGTTAAGAGGTATGAGACGGGAGAATCGCTGAAGCAGATCGCTGGAACTGAGTTTTCACCCGTAACAGTGTTTCTTCATCTGAAGAAACAGGGAGTTCAGCTGAGGGATAAAGTCGAGGCCCAAATTGAGGCGGTTACGAAACACAAGAAAATGCCGTTTCGCGGAAATCGCTTCGATCGGGCATATGTTCTTGGATTTGTTTGGGGCGACTGTAGTGTCGAAAAACACGGAAGGGCAATCCGGATAAAGAGTGGCACCACCCACCCGGAGTTTGCTGGTCTGTTCAAGAGCCTCTTCGCTTCCTACGGCCATGTTAGGATGTACGCGAAGTCTGCAATAGTCACTCCAGCGGAGTGGAACTTGGAAGTCGACTTGGATGGATCATTTGAGTTCTTGCTCGAGAAGAACATCCGCTCCGTACCTCAAGGGTTAGGGTCTAAGCTGCCCATGATGAGTTTTGTCGCGGGATTCGCTGATGCGGAAGGCAGCATCTACTTCCATCGGGCCAGAGGTAATTTTGTGTTTCAAATTTCAAATACAAACTTTGATATCTTGCGAACAATACACGAACTGCTCGAGAACAAGGGGTTCAATCCTCGGACCTACAAGAGCCGCTCTGGAGTCATCAACCCAGGGAAAGAGGTTTCTGGTCTCTACCAGCTTTGGACTGTATAGGCCTGCCGAGGTCGGCAAGCTACTGCGAAGCCTTCCTTTGCGGCACAACGAGAAGATAATGAAGCGAGACCTTGCTCTCGATTTCATTTATTCAGAATCAGTCCTTGATGCAGATGGAATTCCTGAGGGCTGGTCAAAATGCCTAGCTGAAATCGCAGTAGAGGTTGACGCGTTCGTTCATGAGGCTTTATCCGAACTTGACCTTAGCTGACGAATCTGCAATGGACCAAGTCGAAATTTACTTCGACCCGAAACGTATTGAATTCTCAAAACCTGGTGGGAAAGCTTGTCCACTAAGGGCAAATTTATCAATAAATTATTACACTTATCGGTCGGCCGATACCGGCCAATAATTTAAACTCCAATAAATTGAAGGAATATCAGCAATATGTGCATTTTTTAGAAGCCGCGGTAGCAGGACCATGTTTCTGAAGTTCGGGTCGCTCATCTTCAGCCTGTAGGGCCTGGGAGTGCCATCGCTCACCAGGTGGTAGCCCTGCTCGCCGTGGGCGGCCTCCGTCCTGAAGTAGACCTCGCCGGCGGGGACCCTCGGCTGCGGGCCGAGCTTGAGGCGGACAGGTCCCTCCGGGATCGTCTTGAAAGCCTGCCTGAGGATCCGGAGAGACTGCCTCATCTCCTCGACTGCCACCATCGTGCGCGACCAGCAGTCACCCTCCTTGAACGTGGGGATGTCGAACTCGAAGCTCGGGTACGCGCTGTAGGGCTCGGCCCTGCGGATGTCGTGACGCACGCCGGAGGCGCGGAGGACCGTGCCGGTGGCGCCGAATCGAATCGCGTCCTGGGCGGAGAGCACTCCCACGCCCTTGGTCCTCTGCTGGAGGAGGGGGTTGTTCAGGAATATCTTCTCGTACTCGTCGAGCCTCTTCTCGAACCAGTCGCAGGTCTTGATGGCCTGTTCCGTGAGGTCCCTGGGCATGTCGTTGCGGACGCCGCCGGGGACTATGTAGGCGAAGGTGACCCGAGCGCCGCCTATCCTCGCCGCGAGGTCGATGAATAGGTCCCTGTCGCCAAGACCCCACGTTATCATCGTCGTGTGGCCCTCGAAGACCCCGTAGATTCCGAGGAAGTACATGTGGGAGATTATCCTGTTGAGCTCCGCCATGATCACGCGCAGGTACTGGGCCCTTATCGGGATCTTGTTCCCCATCAGCTCGTCGACGGCCTCGGCGTACGGGAAGAGTATCCCGCTGCTGTCGAGGATGACAGGGCGCTCGAGGTGCGGGACGTTCTGGATGTAGTCCCTGTACTCGGCCATCTTCTCCTCGCCCCGGTGGACGTAACCGGGGTCCGGGTCGGCCCTCACCACGTAGTCGCCGTCGAGCCAGAGGCGGATGCGGAAGTGCCCGGCGCCGGGGTGCTGCGGGCCGAGGGCCACGGACATTATCTTGTCCGGGTCGGGCACGTATTCGCTCTCGGAGGTGGTCATGCTCTATCGTCCCGGTGAGACGTAGTCCTTCCTGAGCGGGGGGATGTCGTGCCAGTCCTCGGGAAGGAGGATGCCCCTCAGGTCGGGATGGCCATCGAACTTGACCCCGAGCATCTCGAAGGTCTCCCTCTCGTGGTACTCGGCGCCGGGCCAGAACTCGACCAGGGAAGGGACGACGGGGGAGTCCCGCGGGGTCCTCTCAGCGAGGGCGGCGACGAGGTCTGTCTGCCCCTCCTTTAGCGAGGCCACGAAATAGATGACCTCGATCTCCTTCTTCGCCATGTAATCGGTCCCCGAGACGGCGAGTATGTGGTCGAAGCCGAGCTCGTCGCGCAGGAAGAGCGCGGCCTCGTCCATCGCATCCGGGGCGATGGTGACCTTGAACCTCTTCGGCCTGACGTAGTCGGACCTGGCCGAAGGAAAACGCTGCAGGAACCTCGCTGAGAGGGAAGAGGTCCGCGGGTTCGCGGGAGGCGTGGGCGCTGTGGGCGGAGCTGTGCTGGACTGCATAGGAGACTACCGCCCGCCGATGCTGTGCGAGGAGCGTATCTTCTCTTGCAGCAGGATCAGGCCCTGCATGAACGCCTCGGCCCTTGGAGGGCAACCGGGGATGTACACGTCGACGGGGATGATGTCGTCGATGCCCCTGAGGACGTTGTACGAGTCGAAATAGAGGCCCCCTGTAATCGAGCAGTTGTGCACGAGCTGGCCGTTCGCGAAGAAGTTGTGGTGGCCCGCGACCTCGATGTCGTAGACCGCGGCCCGTTCTCGGGATATTATCGATGATACTCTTCGAAGCCCAATCCCTCGGCGGTCCGTTTTCAGACTCGGGAGACCGTTGAAGAAGCGACTGGCGTGACGTACTCGCGAAATGTAGTCCGGTCTGCGAAGAGGGAGTCTGGAGACCGTCGAGATAGGGAAGCTCACGATGTACTCCATGTTCATCAGCGACCTCCCTTCGGGCGCATTCTGCTTGTGCTTTTCGAACACGCCACCAGCGTGTATTCCCCTATGGCG
>JASHZW010000022.1 GCA_030042335.1 Nitrososphaerales archaeon | reverse complement strand
TTCGCGCTGGCTCCCTTCATTTTCATGCGCTTGATGGAGAACACGGTCTTCTTCGACGAGAGGGACGTGGAGGGGGACGTCCGGTACGGGACGAGGACGATACCCTCGACCTTCGGAGAGAAGACCGCGGGGAGGGTGATGCTTGGTTTCGACCTCCTGTCCGCGGTGTATGTGGGAGCCGCGGTCGCCCTCTCGGCGCTGCCCTCCTTCGCGCTGCTCCTTGTCGTCTTCCCGGTCTACTCCATCGCCTACAGGCGCATGGTGAACAGTTCCAACGCGAACCTGATGCGCGACCTCGTCGCTGACGGAGAATACGTCCTCTGGATGCCGGTGATCCTCCTTGGCAAACTATGAGTACAACCCTGACGGACTCAAGCAGGCCCAGAACCTCGCATCCGTCATTGGAGATTACACGGCGACCGTCGACTCCGCCCTGAGGCAACTCATGGCGTCCGACACTCAGATCGGCGAGGCGGCGGCCAACGCCGTGGCCCGTGGAGGCAAGAGGATAAGGCCTGCAGTCGCCCTGCTCGCTTGCGAGGCGATCTCGGGTGACAGGAGTATGGCGATACCAGTCGCAGTGGCGTTCGAACTGGCGCACGCCGCATCCCTGGTGCAGGACGACATCATCGACGACTCGTCGACCAGGCGAGGCGCCCCCACCGTCCACAGCAAGTACGGCATCGCAAGCGCGATCCTCGTCTCGGACGTGCTGCTCTTCAAGATATTCGATATCCTTGGGGGCTACGGGAAGACGAAGATCAGCAGGAAGAGGCTTGGGATGCTCCTCACGTACCTGGGCTCGGCGGCCAGGCAGGCGGCCGAAGGCGAGTTTCTCGAGGTCGCCCTCGCCTCGAAGGTCAGTCCCACCGAGGAGGACTACGTGAACGCAGCGGGTCTGAAGACGGGTTCGCTGTTCGCGGCGGCTGCCGCGTCGGGGGCTGTCGCCGGGCAGGCCAGGGCTCAGGCAGTCAAGGACCTGTACGAGTATGGGTACCACCTGGGCATCTCCTTCCAGGTCGTCGACGACATCCTGGACATCGTCGGTGACAGCAGCGACACGGGGAAACCGGCTATGAAGGACCTACAGAACGACGCCAACAACATTGTGGTAATGCACGCCCTGGCCCATGCGCCACCGTACAAGCGGAATCTGATCAACTCGATGATGTGGAAGGAGAGCTACGGCATCGCCGACGTGGCTTCCCTGAGGTCGCTCTTCGATGAGGTGGGCTCGATAGCGTACGCGCAGGAGCTGTCCGCGCGCCACGCGTCGCTGGCCAGGACGCACCTAGGAAAGCTCAGGGGGAACGGAGCGACCCACAGACTTAAGGAGCTGACGCAGGTCCTTGAGGTCAGACGGTACTGACCTTCGGACAGAAGATGGCATGCCAAGAACCCGGGAGGCCTCTAGGCGCAAGGCGGCGAGCGCATGACCCCAGAGAGCCTCATGCTGGTAAATCCGATAATTGACCTAACGACCCTGACGATCACCACCGCTTCGGCGATCTACGTCGCGAGGCAGCAGGCGAGCGAGTACAACCAAGTCAAGAACGCGCTCGTGGCGGTCCACATCCTCTACATCGCCCTCGTGACGCTGGAGTTCATCCGGAACTTCTATTCGACCCCGACATTCATGGACGTCTACACGATAGGCAACACCACATTCGTCCTCGTCGATGTCCTCCTCCTGACCACTGTGGCGCTCGCAATCTACTACAAGCCGGCAGGCGCGGGGTTCAGCGGCATAATCGCCGAGCTGGCGAACCATGGGAGACAGCTCGTTGTTTTCCTGATGTTCTGTGCATACCTCGGGTTCGCCGAGGCGGCGCTCCTGATCTTCAGGCCGTTCTCGATAGTCGTCCTGCGGAACCTGGTGGGGGCCGAGGTCAACTCCACCTCGTTCAACAGCGTCTACCTGGACATCCTCCTGGGTGTGCTGCTCGTGTTCATACTGTACCCCTCGTCCCTACTCTTTCTGGCCAGCAGGAGGACGAGCGACCTGGCGGTCAAGCGAGCGCTGACCGTTCTCCCGGTGGCCTGGATCGGGATAGGGCTGGTCATCCTCATCTTCAACGGCTACTTCATCACCGTCGCCAAGACCGATGACAGCGAGATAGCGTACCTCATCGCGGCGAGCGCGTTCAGCGCGTCTGCCCTGGTGTTCCGGAGGGCAACGATACTAACCGGCTTCTTCGTACAGGTAAGACCCCCACCCGTACAGCCGCCCCAGATCCGCGTGCGACCGTTCAGCAGAGAGCTGGGAACCCCGCTCTCCGACCTGTTGGGAAGGACCATGCTCATGGAGGTGGACCCGACGACCGATTACGAGCGGGCGGTCAAGGACCTCATAACCGAGTTCAGCGCCGAGGGGAACGCTGCGTTCGTCTTCACCCCGAGGGGGAGCGCGCTGTATACGATGGTGTCGGACGATCCGGCCGTGAGGTTCTTCATACTGACGGAGAAAGTCTCGTACGCGCGTCCGGGAACGGCCCAGAACGAGCTTCTCGTGCCACGCAACGAACAGTCCGTGCTGCTCAACATCATCGACAAGACCATCTCCTCGAACCAGCAGCTCAAGCTCCTTATCGTCTTCGACAATGTCAGTGACCTCATCCTCTCGGTGGGGCTGGAATCCGCCTACAAGTTCATAAAACAGGCGAACGAGCTGCTGAACGTATCCAAGACACCGGCTCTCTTCCTTATGACCGAGTCCGCCCAGGGCGCTAAGGAAACGAACGTGGTGAGGGGGCTGTTCGCCGAGCACCTGACGTACGGCGCGGACGGATTGAGGCTGGCAAAGCCGGCGTAGTGAGGCAGCCTCACGGCGCAAGAAAGCGGCCGCCCGGAGGCGTCCTGGCCGCGGACCTGTTCTGATTCCGGTGTCTAGAATGCTGGCTGTTCGAGGGGGAGGTCCTTGACGGCGCTCACTATCTTCTGGTAGTTCCTCAGAAGTTCGAGCCCGCGCGGAGAGATTTCGTAGACCTTCCGGTTCGCATACTCCACCTCGGTCAACAATCCTGAGCTGGTCAGCGACTTCAAGTGACCCAGTAAGGCCACCCACGACAGGTTGGCCTTGTACATTATCTGTGTAGGCTTGTTGGTACCTTCAGAGGTCACCCGCAGTATGTCCATCTTCACTTCCAGCTCGGACCTCCTGCTCGTGGTCCTCGGTTCAGGAGCCTGCTGAAGACCTGATTGCGACATTTCTTGTCGTTGCAATCCTTATTCGGGAACCCTGACGCCGAGTTATATATATTTCTTATAGATTTTCCCTCCATCCTATGGCGCAGGATTCGGTGTATCTCCCCGAACTAGTTGAAATTATTACATGGCCAGGGTGGCGGCCCGCCGAAAGACACCCGAAAACACGCCCGAGATACGTATTACGAATTCACATCCGTTATTAATCGAAGTCCTCGACGTAAGACTACCGAAAAATGGCGTTCAACTCGGGCGGCGAGAAGGACTTTAGGTCGATGATTTCGCGGGAGACTAAGGCTGTCCTCAGGGAGATGTTCACGGAGACGGGTATGGAGACGGTAGCCTACTACCTGAGCCTGAACTATGGCGTGACCCTCGACGACTCGTGGAGAAGTCCATCAAGGTTCCAGGATTCTCTCGTGCTTTTTCTAGGAGACTTCGGCGGCAAGATAATCCTGAGAAGGCTGATTCTAAGGATATCTGCGATCGGTCGACTCGCCCGTCCTCCGCCTGGCGAGACCCTCGACCTCTCGGACTGCGTCAGGGCCATACTTTCCCTCGACCTCTCCACGCGCGAGCCCGTGGAGCTGACTCGCTGAGCGTCCATCTAAGCGCGGTCCCCTTCGGCCGGAGGGGGCCGAAACACGACAATTCATGCGGAAGGCTATTTAGTTCCCTGTGAGAGTCGCACCTTACCTTGCAGACCATCCTTCCCGACGCTTCCGTCACCTTCCTGGCAGCGCTGGTGATCCCGTTGGTGCTCGGAATTCTGATAGGTATCATTCTAAAGGAGGCGATAAAGATCGGTCTTGCGCTGGTCATACTCGTGCTGGTGCTCATCGCTGCGGGCATAATTCAGCCGAACCAGGTCATCGAGCCTTTCGTCTCGCTCTTCAGGAGCGGCCCCGGCCTTGTCTCCAAGGTAGACGAGATAGCGGGATATCTCCCGTACTCATCGCTCACGTTCGTACTGGGTCTCGCGATCGGGTTCTTGAGGGGGTAGGCCGGTATCAGAGGAGCCAGTCTTTGGGGGGACCCTGACCGCCCGCGCAGTCCACCATGCCTTTCACCCTCCTGATAAACGAGGGGCAGGCAAAACAGACGGGAAAGGCGACCTCGCCCTTGACGATTGGGCAGTCGACGCTCTCCTTCTTCATTCGCGATATCTGCTTCGCGCTGGCCACACCCTTCAGCTCTTCCGAGACGGCCTTCGGGACCCTCTTCGGCTTGGGCGACGGGTAAATCTTGACGACGTACTTGGTCTCAGCTGACATGTGGTGGCATTCTCGGCCAGAGAATAAAAAGGCTAGGCACCCACCGCGCGTCCCCTCCGGTTGGCCACCTCTTGGCGGGCGCTCAGCGCCGGAATGAAGAATGGGACGAGGACGAGGACCTGCTGGACACCGTACCTCCTCCTGGTCCCCTGCATGCCGAACTCGGCCCCGAGTTCGGCGCGTACGTCTCCCTTGCGCGTGATAGCGACGGCGTAGGCGAAGAGAGGGGTGTAGTCGATCGCTAACAGGAACAGGTAGACGCCTATGGCGACCACGCTTTGGGACCTCCCGCCCAGAAAGACAGAGGCGACCCCTAGACCGCCGAAAGCGAAGACCACGGCCCCCGTCTCAAGAAGCACACGGGGCGCGCCCCTGAAGTAGATGTTGAGCGCAGCGAGCTTCCTTACGTTGACGAAGCGCTCCTTCTCCACAGGAACGACTGCCTCCGCGATGATTTAACGCTGACGCTGCAGGAGCCGGCGTCGTCGAGGGCGGTGCTCGCGCTTGACGAAGCCGCGTTTTCCCGGCCAACCGGGGCTCCCTTCCCTTCACCGCCGTGCTTCCATGTCCGTGAAAACGCGATCATGAATCGGAAGCAGGGCGACTCGCCGCTTCGCGCTTTTCATTCCCAGTTACCGGGAACGAAGACGCCTAATATATATGGGGCGGCGAGCACTGGCGAAAGATGGACACGCTGGGACTGGCGGCGACGGTCGTGTCTCTGGTAATCTTCGTGGTGGCGCTCCATGAGTCACTCTCCATCACCAAGATCATCGGTAAGATTCCGCGCTTCTGGATATTCTTCCTCCTCGCGATCTCGTTCCTGATAGTCCACAGGCTGCTAGAGCTCGGCGCGGCTGTCCTCGCCTTGCCTCTCCCGAGCTACTGGTCGGCGCTGGACACTGACGGGACACCGATAATCTTCAGTGCGCTGCTGCTCTTGTGGGTCTACGACATGAAGAAGAGCTTCGAGAAGGCGGTGCCGAAGCCGAAGAAGGAGCTACTCGCCCCTGAACAAGCCTAGCCATCTCAGGTTGGCCGTATCCCCGGTGGGGATTATCTCCACGTTGACCTCGCTTTCATGCAGAATCACCCTCAGCTCAGAGAAGGTCGTGATCACATAGTCCACTTTCTTGCCGGCATTCATCGTGAAGTGTTCGGTCATCACGAGTCCGGCTTCCTTGAGCTCGTCGAGCTTCCTGTACATCGTGCTCTGCGGGATTCCGGTCTCTACGCTCAGCGTCTGCGCGGATTTCGACTCCTTCCGGACCAACGTCATTATCTTGACGTTATCCGGGTCTGCCACGGCGTTCAGGATCTTTTCGACCGACGCCGGCTCTGAAATTCGCAATAGAGCGGACGGCCGCGTCGAGGCTCCGTCAGTTTAAACCTTGAGGGGCTGGTCGCGGCTGACCTCCGCGTTGCGTCCGTATCCCTGGTCACATCTTCGATGAGAATTCTTTCATGGCCTTCGAGGTGACGCCGTCCCCCGCGAGGCCACAGTAGTATGCCAGAAGGTCCAGCTGCTTCTTGGTCTCCTTCTTCACGGACTCCTTGAGCTTTGCCAGTTCGGTCCTGCCCTTGTTGGAGATCACGTATCTCCTCATCGTTCCCTTCTCGGCGCCAGGAAGCTCGATGATCAGCGCCTCATCACGTAGCCCTTTGATCAAGAAATAGATCGAGCCGGGACCGGGTTTCCAGGTTCCCTCGCTGGACCTCCTGATGTGGTCCTGCAGCTCTGCCCCCGACATCGAGGACTCGGACAGCAGCTGGAGCACGACGAGGCGCAGGAGACCCCTGGGGGCGCTTACCATGCTGACGAGCGGGCCACTTCTGTGGCATTAAATATTTTCAGCAGCAACTTCGAGCCATAGTGTGGGCATCAATACCACCCGGACGGAACTCTTTGCGCGAATGAGCGCG
>JASHZW010000021.1 GCA_030042335.1 Nitrososphaerales archaeon | reverse complement strand
AGGAGGACCTCCGGCTCCACCGCGATGGCCCTCGCGATGCACAGCCTCTGCTGCTGCCCTCCCGAAAGGCTCGCCCCCGATTTCTCCAGCTCGTCCTTGACCTCGTGCCAGAGAAACGCGGCCTCGAGGCTCCTCTGGGCTATCAGGTCGAGCCTGTTCCTGTCCCTCGCTCCATCGAGCTTCAGCCCTGCGACCACGTTGTCCCGGACGGTCATGTTCGGGAAGGGATTCGGTCTCTGGAAGACCATGCCGATCTTTCTCCTTACCGAGATGGCATCGACTCCGGGCGCGTACACGTCCTTGCCGTCCAGTAACACCTTGCCCGAGCTGGTGGCACCGAAAGCGAGTTCGTGCATCCGGTTGAGGCATCGGATGAAGGTGGACTTGCCGCACCCGGAAGGGCCGATAATCGCCGTTATTTTGTTTGGCTTGATCTTTAGGTCGATTCCCTGTAGTACCGTCTTGCTTCCGTAACCTGCCACCAGCGACCTGGTCTCGATCTTGGGGATGTAAGCGGCCTCCGGCGAACTCGGCTCCATCCTCACTTCTTACTCCTCGTCGCCAATCTTACGCAGACATTGATTCCTACAACTATGAGAATGAGAATCAGCGCTCCGCCCCAGGCCTCCGACTGCCAGTCCTTGAAGGGGGAGGTCGCGTACTGGTAGATGACCACCGGCAATGACGCTATGGGTTCGTTGAGGCCTGCGAAGGGCAGGGTGCTATAGAGAGCAGTGAGTAGAAGCGGGGCCGTCTCGCCGGTGATTCTTGCGACGGAGAGAAGCGCGCCGGTGGTTATGCCCGCCTTAGCGTTGGCTACGACAAGAAGGGATGTCCTCCATTTTCGTATCCCAAGAGCGAGCGAGCCCTCCCTTATCGTGTCGGGGACTGCCTTCAGGGCCTCGGCGGTCGCGTTCGAGGAGATGGGTATCATGATGATGCCGAGCGCGAGGCCACCGGCGAGAGCCGAGAAGTGATGCAGCTGTAGGACAATGACGCTATAGACCAAAATCCCCGTGACAATCGAGGGAACCCCGGAAAGCACGTCTCCGATGAATCGGACGGCGGGGCCGTAGGCGTTGGAGCCGTACTCTGAGATGTAGACCCCTGAGAGAATTCCGATCGGGATGCCGATGGAACTGCCCAACGTCACAAGAATCAGCGAGCCAACTATGGCGTTCGATATCCCACCCCCCGGGAACCCCGGAGGCTTTGGCAGTTGGGTCAGGAGGTCCAGGTTCATCGCTCCAATCCCCCTCCCCCCGACATCGTACAGAACGCTGATCAGAGGAATGATTGCCAGACCCACGGCGATCACCGGGAGCACAGTCCAGAGCTTGTCATAGAGTAATCTGCGCGTCCTCAAGTCGTTTGGAACCCCTTTGTCGCTACGAATCGTCTGACGATCAGCCCTCCCAGCAGGTTGGCTACGACAGAGACGAGGAGAAGGACGAGCCCGATTTCGATGATCGCAGATATGTAATCGGGGACAATCGCCTCACTGTACTGGTTAGCAATGAGGCTGGCCAGCGTGTATCCGGGCGCGAAGAGCGAGCTGGATATCTGGGCCGTGTTGCCTATCAGCATCGTCACGGCCATGGTCTCGCCGAAGGCCCGTCCAAACCCAAGGAAGATGGCCGCGATGACGCCGGCCCTTGCGTTGCTCAGGACGGCGGTCCGGATGACCTCACCACGGGTTGCGCCCAGGGCATAGAGAGCCTCGCGCTGCGAATCGGGGACTGCGCGTAGCGCGTCCCTGGATATCGAGGAGACAATGGGGATAATCATTATCGAGAGTATCAAGCCGGCAGTCAGGACGCTGAATCCGTAGATGGTGCCCTGGAATATCGGCAGGAATCCCAAGTACTTCTGGAGGAAGGGATAGACGTTGACTCGAAGGAAGGGCGTCAGGATGAAGATACCCCAGAGACCGTATACAACGCTCGGGACAGCGGCGAGCATCTCCACTATGAAGCCGACCGGCGACCTGCTCCTTCTAGGCGCAACCTCGGAGAGGAACACAGCCACTCCTATGCTGACGGGTACCCCGATGAGAAGCGCTATCGCCGAAGTGACGACGCTCCCGTAGATCATCGGAAGAGCTCCGAAGATATCCTTGGGTGGGTTCCACGAGGTTCCTATCAGGAATTCGAGGCCGAACCTGACGACACTCGTCCACGACCTGTCCGCGAGCACCAGAAAATAGGCAAGAAGAAGCGCAGGGAGGGCGGTGGCGATGACGAGCACGAGAATCCTGAAGGAGCCGTCACCCACACCCCCACCAGACTTCGCCATTCGGGTTGATTCTCACTATCCACGTGTCAAGCCCGGAGGATCAGCTGCTTGCGGTTATGTAGGGCTGTCCGTTGTAACTGATTTGCTGGATGAGCCCCTCATCTATGGTCACGACGCTCGAAGGGAGCGGAGCATAGCCTAGCGTGGGCGACAGCGACTGGCCCCAGTGCACAATGTACCAGAGGAAGTATGCTGTCGCCTCGCCTTGGGCCTGGTTAGTCTGGGTCTCGTAGACTAGGAAGTAGGTGAAGGTGGAGATGGGGTATGAACTGGCTCCCTGCGCGTTGACTATTGTGAATGTCGGGTTGGTCTGGAGCTGCGGAAGGAAGGATGTTGCTGCGTCTTCTATCGCCGAGGAAGTCGGCAGGACAAAGTCTCCAGCCGAGTTCTGGATGGCGGCTATGGGAATCTGGTTGTTGGACGCATAGTATGTATCCACGTATCCTATGGAATACGGGGTCTGACCGACCAGCAAAGCTATGCCTCCCGAACCGTCTCCCGCAGGCTCGTTGGCTGGCCAGTTGACAATCGTCCCTACGCCGATTGTGGCATTCCAAGAAGGATCTATCTGAGCCAGGTAGCTCGTGAACGCATAGGTGGTTCCGCTTCCATCAGACCGGTGCGTCGGGATGATTGCATGGTCCGGGAGCGGAACG